>JAFSNU010000177.1 GCA_017447325.1 Synergistaceae bacterium
CATAGGCACGCCCCGAAAGTCAACAACAAGCGACGCGCCACGTATCTCTCCGTCCGCTCCGTCTATCGTCATATAGCCCAAACTGCCCTGCGCCATTTATATCCTCTCATCTCTAAATTATCTAAAATTATTTAAGCATAAAACTCAAACGCCTTTTTAATATTTAAATTATCGCCCGGATTTTTAATTTCTTTATTTTCTTTAATATCTTTAAGCTCTTTAACTTCTTTAAGCTCTTTGCTCTCTCTTTTATTCTTTATATTATTAATAAAATCAATTATATTTTTCTGACCGCCGCTCTCCTGCTCCTGCTGCTCTTGCTCTTGATTATCTTTTTCATCTTGATTATTATTATTAGATCTCTCGAAAGTATCCTGTGAGTTGCGTCTGCGTTCCTCGCGCTCTTCTTCCTGGCTCTTGCGGTGAATATTCTGAGCCTCGGCTGCGGCCTCGTTGGCCTGAACTGTCTGCGTCGCGCGTATGCTGTCCTGCACAAGCTCCTGACCTTGAACAGTGTCCTGCGCTGCTGCTAAAGCGTGCGGCGTGTTCTGCGTGTTATGCTCAACGTTAAAATGCGACATCAACAGACCTATCGGCTCCATTAATAAACACCTCGATTAAATTTAATTTTTAATTTTTAAACAGCCTTTGCGTCAAAAGTTCTCAGCTTAATTCCCTTTGCCTCTTCGTCAACGACAAATGCCGTATATTTACACTCAGTGTGAACTTGATACGTATAGCCCTTTATAGTAATAACAACGCCCGGGTAGCACGTGTCTTTTACCCGCACTATTCCGACGTCTTTTACCGAGCCTAACTGAAATTCCAAATCAGCCGCTTCAATCTTCATGCTCTCGAGCGCGGCCTGAATCTGAAATTTCATTTTAGTCAAATTAACCATCATTAAACGTTTCTGATCGTCAAGCTGCCCTTCAGTCTCTAATTTTTTTAATAAAACTAAATTCGGGTCTATCTTCTCTAAATTTTCTTCGCAGCGTTTAATCTCGCGTTTTATAACACGATCTCTCTCAAGTAATTCCGGCGGAAGACCAACGACAACTTCAGTTTTAGTCCCCATCTCGCTGCCGAGAATAGAGCAGGAAACTTCCGTTCCGGCCTCGACGCGTCCGCCGACTATCTGCGACTTCTTGCCCTGACCTAAAACTATTACAGTTTTACGCGCGTATAATTTGCTGTGCATAATCGCGTTCTTAGCTAAAATATTTCCGCCGCTTCTAATCACAGCCTGATCCGCAAAGCCGATATTAACGTCCTCGCTTGCCTTAATAATTCCCTTGCCCATGCCTCTAACACCGCCGTGAATTATCACAGAAGCTTGGCTGTCTATGTCCGCGCCCTCGACCATTCCGTGAATGTCTATATTGCCCTGCGCTATTACATGAAAGCCCTCGCGCACCGAGCCTTTAATTCTTACAGCTCCGGTAAAGTCTATGCTGCCGATTCCAAAATCAACGTCTTTATTAACTTCAAGCTCCGGCAAGACTACTAATTTTTTATTTTGATTTTTTAACTGCCCGTCAGCCGTCGCGACTAACGAGAACGGATTATCAGCCGCACGCGCTAAGCCTTCTCCAAATGCAAATTCAACGTTCTTAACAGCCGGAGCTTTAACAGCTGTGCCGATTACAGTCAAGCCGTCGCGGCCTGTCTCCAACGGATGTTTTACAGCAACCTGCGTCCCGGGATGCACAGTCAAGACAGTGCTTCTGCTCCAGTAATCTATGCGCTCGTCATCGCGAATCTCAAACGGATTGTCCGGGTCCTTTATTAATTCAATATAAGCGTCCTTGCCCGGGATCGGCTCTTTGCCTTTTGCTACTACTACATGTTGTTCAATTATTTTATTTGCTATTAAATTTTTAATAGCCTCTTTATCTATGCCGAATATAATATTTTTATTTTTTAACGCTGCTAAAATATTAGCCTCGCTCGGCCAAGGCTTAGTGAAAAACGGCGGCTCTATAACCACGCTCGCGCTCATCGCGTCTTTAGCTATACTAACGCTTATCTTTGCGTCCTGCTCAAGCTTCGCGTCACGATTTGCAACTTTCACTCTCTGCCCTGTCTTAGACCTTATAAATAATTCTATAGCTCTTAACTCATATTTTTTAACGCCATGAGACTTTAACAGCTCGTAAATATCATTTTGATTAATCTCATTAAATTTTTCAGGCGTCAATTCGCTTTCGGGCAGAGCGGAGCAAAGCCATACGCCGTCTTGATCAGCTTCAAGCTTAATTAAATTATTTAAATCCGCCATGCGCTACGCCTCTTCCTTCAGCACAGCTCTTAACAAGCTTAACGCCTTTCCGTGTATCTGCGAAACTCGAGACTCAGTCACGCCTATGACCCGCCCGATCTCTTTAAGCGACAAGCCCTCGTAATAATATAATGCAAGCACTTGCTGCTCTTTCTCGCTTAATTTCTTTATAGCATTCATTAATAATTCTTTGTCGTCCTCAGCTACAAGCCTGTCAAGCATGCTTTCGCGATCGTCGGCCAAAGTCGCCTCTAACGACACGTCGCCGTCCTCAAGCTCCATAACTTCGTCAAGCGAAGCAACATAGCTCCGGCTCGCAAGCTCCTGCACTTCAAAATATTCAGCCTCGTCAACGCCCATTTCCCGCATGACAAGCTCGTCTTTAATATGCCCCTCGTC
>JAFSNU010000178.1 GCA_017447325.1 Synergistaceae bacterium
AGTATTTGGGCGTTAATCATGCCTGTAATAATTTTAGGCGGAATATATTCAGGAATTTTCACGGCGACTGAGGCCGGAGCGGTTGCGTCGCTTTATGCTTTAATCGTTGGAGTGTTTGTTTATAGAGATTTAAAAATCACTGATATTCCAAAAGTCGTAGCTAATTCTGCGGTCGGCGCGAGCGTTATCATGCTTATCATGGCGACGGTCGGAACGTTCGGCTATGTCTTAACAATGGGACAGATCCCACAAAAAATTGCCTCGGCGATGCTTGCCTTAACGCATAATAAATATATTTTGTTGTTGTTATTAAATATTATAGTTTTGATTGCCGGATGTTTCTTAAATTCCAGCGCGGCTATTGCATTACTCACGCCGATTTTGCTGCCGGTGCTTCAGCAGGTTGGAGTCAGCCCGTATTTGGTCGGAATTATATTTATAGTCAATATGGGCATTGGAATGATAACGCCGCCGGTTGGAAATTGCTTGTACGTCGGCTGTAATATCGCGAATATAAAATTTGAAACGATAGTGAAGTCCGTAACGCCGTTCTTGATTGCTGAAATTATAGTTTTATTCTTGACGACTTACGTGCCGCATTTGAGTTTATGGATCGCGGGAGTGCCTGCGAGCTTTTAAGTTTTAAATTTATAAAGCCTTGGGAAGTTGTTAATAAAACTTCCCGGGCTATTTTTAATTTAAGTTATAAATAATTAAATAAATGGGTCCAGGGTCCGCGACCCTGGCAGGGTTCAAAGGGACAGCGATCCTTTGCAGGATTATTAAGGACAGCGTACTTAATAGTTAAATAATAAATAATAAAAATATTATGGATAAACACGAAGCTAAAACTAAACTTGCTAATATAATGGAAAAATTTATCGGCCTGGCGTGCAAGCGTCTGCCCGATGATGTTTACGCGAAATTAAAGGAGCTGCGGGAGCGCGAGGAGTCGGAAATTCAGAAAGTAATTTATGACACGTATTTTGATAATCTTGATAAAGCTTTGAAATTAAATAGACCGGCTTGTCAGGATACTGGCTTGCTGCATTTTTATATTAACTGCGGCTCTGAGTTTAAATATATTGGAATTGTTGAAGCTGCATTGCGTGAAGCTGTAGCTAATGCGACTGTGAGCGCGCCTTTAAGGCAGAACGCCGTAAATTATTTTGAAGAGCGCAACACGGAAGATAACACCGGCGAGCGGATGCCTTGGATTCATTGGGAGATTGTGCCGGATAACGACGAGCTTGAGATATGCGTATATTTCGCGGGCGCAGGCTGCTGTCTTCCCGGGCGGGCGCAGGTCTTTAAGCCGTCGGACGGTTACGCGGCGATAATTAAATATGTCTTTGACGCTGTGTCTGACTTGGGATTAAACGCTTGTCCGCCGTTTGTGGTCGGAGTAGGTCTTGGCCACAATGTGGAGAACGCGGCTGTACTCTCTAAAATGGCATATTTAAGGCCGCTTGGCACAACTCACGCACACCCCAAAGGCGCGAAGCTCGAGCGGGATTTATTAGAGGGCTTGAATAGTTTAGGTATCGGAGCGCAGGGCTTGCCGGGCAAGCAGGTTGCAATGGAAGTTCACGTTGAAAGCTCGGCGCGTCACACAGCGACTATTGCCGTTGGAGTGAGCGTGTCGTGCTACATGCACCGGCGGGGCTTTATTAAGTTTAATAATGATTTGGAATTTGACTTCAGCAAGTCTTATAAAGGAGTGAGTATTTAATAATGAAGAAGATTTTGCAGACGCCTATTAAAGACTCAGATATTATAGACTTGCATATCGGCGATATTATTTATTTGACTGGAGTATTAGTGACTGGGCGCGATGATGTGCATAGGCGCGTAGTTCGGGAAAATTTAACAAGCCCGTATGACTTTAACGGCGGAGCTATCTTTCATGCCGGGCCGATCGTTAAAGAGACTGAGCAAGAGAATATTTTAATCTCGATTGGACCGACGTCATCGATAAGAATGGAAGCGGACGAGGCGGAGTTTATCAAGAAGACCGGCGTTAAATTGATAATCGGCAAAGGCGGAATGGGCGAGCGGACTGCTCAAGCCTGCAAAGAATTTAAAGCCCTGCATTGCTTATTTGTCGGCGGAGCGGCTGTCACGGCGGCAAGTCACGTTGAAAAAATTTTAGCGTGCTACTGGCGCGAGCTTGGAATGCCCGAGTGCGAATGGGTACTGAAGGTAAACGAGTTCGGGCCTTTGATCGTTAATATCGACGCTCACGGAAATAATTTATTTGCTCAGAATAAATTAAAATATGCTGAGAATAAAGCAATTTGCGAAGAGCCTATTATCGAGAGCGTGAAAGACTACATGAATATTTAGAAATTTTAATTTAGTATGGAAAGTTTTATTTATAGCTTAAACGCGACGCTGCCGTTATTTTTATTAATCACGCTGGGATATATTCTGCAGTACACCGGCAATATCCCGCGCGAGTTCTCGGTCATGTGCGATAAATTTGTCTTTAACGTGACTTTGCCCGTGACGTTGTTTATGAGCATGTATCAAGTTGACTTGCGGTCGACTGGATTTAATATTAATTTCACGTTTTACTGCTTTATTACAACTTTAATGTCTATATTAGGCATTTGGATTTACGCGAAAAAATTTTTGTGTGAAAATAATTTGGCCGGAGAGTTTGTTCAAGTCGGCTATCGAAGCAGCGTGGCTATTTTGTCGAGCGCGATAATCGAAAATCTTTACGGGACGTCGAGTTTAGTGCCGTTCATGGTAATCGGCAGCGTGCCGCTGTATAATTTCTTCGCCGTGTTAATTTTATTGCTCGAGGCGCCTAATTCGCAGAATTTAAACAAGCGAGATAAAATTTTTAGCGCGTTTATAAAAATCTTAACTAATCCGATTATAGACGGACTTGTGCTCGGCGGACTGTTCTCATATTTTAAAATTTATTTGCCTGTCGCGATCTCTAACACTTTAAGGCAATTATCTCGAATTACAAATCCGTTGTCTTTAGTCGCGATTGGAATAGGCTTTCAGGGCTTGAGAGCTTTAAATTTAAAATTAATTAAAATCACGTCTCAGGCTTCGTTAATAAAGCTTGTTATCTTGCCGTTATTATTTGTTCCGGCGGCGTATTTCTTAGGCTTTCGCGGCGAAGAATTATTATCTATATTAGTAATGTTCGGCGGGCCTACTACTTTCGGCTGTTACATCATGGCGCGCAACATGGGACACGAAGGATTATTAACGAGCAGTGTTGTCGTCTTAACGACTTTAATTAGTCCTGTAACTTTGACGCTTGAAATTTTTGGCTTGAAATATTTTAATTTGATTTAAAAAATTATGGCGAGCAACATGGGACGCGAGGGATTATTAACGGGCAGTGTTATTGTCTTAAAGATTTTAATTTTAATTAGTCCTGTTAGCCAGCCCGTCCGGCGTTGAGAACGTAAAAATTTGCTTGAAATTTTTGTACTGAAATATTTTAATTTGATTTAAAAATTTAAAAAATAAATTTGAGGGGAGTTATTAATATATGGAAATTAAAGTTGTAAAACTTTACGAGAATGGATTTATGACGAGGCCGTTTGCTATGGCAGGAGGCGACGATCCGAAAAATTATGACGCGAATGTAAAATATCCGTCGAGCTTGCAGAATTTTTTAATTGACACCGGTTCTGAAGTAATATTGGTTGACACGGGAATGCCGCTTGAGACTAAAGACACCGTGCCGAGCGAGAAAACGCAGATTTTCACGGGAACGCGCATAAAGGACTACGTGTCGGCTTTCGAAGATTTAGGCTATAAGAAGGAGCAGGTCACGAAAATTTTAGTGACGCACAAGCATCCTGATCATACCGGAGAGCTGCGCAGTTTTCCTAATGCTAAAATTTATATCGGCCCTGAGGACGCAGACGCGCTGAAGTTGAACGGCGAAAATATAATTAGGTGCGGGTATAAAGACGGCGCGTATTATAATTTTGAACACAGTGAGAAAGTGGCCGACGGAGTTTATTTTATTAAAGCCCGCGGACATACGAACGGCAACAGCATTATAATTGCAGAGGCGGACGGAATTTTTTACATGATGCACGGCGACGTGACTTATACGGACGAAGCTCTGAAAGAAAATAAGCTGTCGATCGTGTTCGAGGATTTAGACGCGGCACGGGACACTCTGAACAGAGTCCGCGAGTTCGTCAAGTCTCATCCGACTGTATATCTTTCAACTCATACGCCGTTTGGAATTTCAAATCTTGAAAATAAAGTTATAATGAAGTTGGATTAATTTAATTAATGGGGGAATTTTATTATGGACTACGCAAAAGAATCTTTAAAGCTTCACGAGCAGTGGAAGGGCAAGATCGAGGTCGTCGCGACTGTGCCGGTTGCAACTAAAGAGGACTTGTCGCTTGCATACACACCTGGCGTCGCGCAGCCTTGCTTGGAAATTCAGAAAGATATTAGCAAGAGCTATGACTTAACGCGCCGTCATAATCTTTGCTTGGTTGTGACTGACGGAACGGCGGTGTTAGGCTTGGGAGACATCGGACCTGAAGCAGGAATGCCGGTCATGGAGGGCAAGTGCGTTTTGTTTAAGGCCTTTGGAGGCGTGGACGCGTTCCCGCTTTGCGTTAAAACTAAAGACGTGGACGAGTTTGTAAACACTGTCTATAATATTTCCGGCTCGTTCGGCGGAATAAATCTTGAAGATATAGCCGCGCCGAGATGCTTCGAGATCGAGCGCAAATTAAAAGAACGCTGCGACATTCCAATTTTCCATGACGACCAGCACGGAACAGCCGTTATCACTCTTGCGGGATTAATTAACGCGTTGAAAGTTGTTAATAAGAAGATGGACGAGATTAAAGTCGCAGTGAGCGGTGCGGGCGCAGCTGCTATTGCTATATCTAAATTATTAATCTCAGCCGGCGTGAAAGATATAACTCTTTGCGACAGGACAGGCGCGATTTATAAGGGTCGCGAAAAGGGCATGAACTGGATTAAAAACGAGATGGCCGAGATGCCGGAAGTCAATCCGAGAGGAATTAAGGGCAGCTTGGCTGACGCTATGAAAGGCGCGGACGTGTTTATCGGAGTGTCAGCCCCGGGCTCTGTAAGTCAGGACATGGTGCGCTCGATGAACAAAGACGCGATTATATTTGCGTGCGCTAATCCCACGCCGGAGATCTTCCCGGACGACGCGAAGGCCGCCGGAGCAAAAGTTATCTCGACAGGCCGCAGCGATTTCCCGAATCAGATTAATAATGTGTTGGCATTCCCGGGAATTTTCAGGGGCGTGTTCGACGTCAGAGCAAGCGACATTAACGAGGAGATGAAAGTCGCCGCGTCTCATGCGTTGGCGAGCTTGATTGACGACAAAGATTTAAATCCTGATTATATAATTCCGGCAGCGTTTGACCCGAGGGTCGGGCCGGCGGTTGCTAAGGCAGTTGCAGAGGCCGCGCGCAAGTCTGGCGTCGCGAGATTATAATTAGGCTTTAAGCTTATAAAAATTTAATTTAAAATTAACAGCGGCGGAGTTATAAATTTTCTGCCGCTATTATTTTAAAATTTAAAAATTTTGTGAGGCGATAAATTTATGAATTTAAAATTTAAGATCGGCGACAGAGCGCAGGACGTTGAAGTTAAAGATGAAAATTTAATTGCGGTATTAACTCCGAACGACGACGCGCTGCCGAAAGTTATTAATAAAGACACTGAATTTGAAGAAGTTAAACACGCACTCGAAAATCCGATTGGGACTAAACGGCTTAAAGACATAGTCAAGCCCGGCGAGAAGATCGCGATTATAACAAGCGACTTGACGCGCCCGATGCCGACGTGGAAAGTTATGCCGCAGCTTTTGGACGAGCTTTATGCGGGCGGAGTGAAGCGCGAAGATATTACGTTAGTGTTTGCGTTAGGCTCGCACCGCAAACAGACTGAAGATGAGCAAAAGCACTTGGCCGGTGAACGCGCGTGGGCTGAAATAAAATGCGTTGACTCAGACCCGAATAATTGCGTGCACGTCGGCGAGACTTCCGGAGGCACGCCTGTTGACATTGACAGAACTGTAATCGAGGCAGATAAAAGAATTTGCATCGGCAATATCGAGTATCATTACTTTGCAGGATATTCCGGCGGAGCTAAGGCGATAATGCCGGGCGTTTCAACGCGCGAGGCGATACAGGCAAATCATAGCCGCATGATCCAGCCCGAGGCTCACGCGGGCAAGCTCGACGGCAATCCGATACGCGAAGATATAGAAGAAGCTTGCGCAAAGGTCGGCGTTGATTTTATTTTGAATGTTGTTTTGACGCCGCAGAAGGAAATTATAAAGGCCGTTGCCGGAGATATAAAACAAGCTCACAGAGCCGGCTGTGCGTTTCTTGACACGCTCTACCGCAAGCATATTCCGGAACGCGCGGATATAGTTCTGGTGTCGCAGGGCGGAAGTCCGAAAGATTTAAATTTATATCAGACACAAAAGGCTTTAGATAATTCTAAACACGCTGTGAAAAACGGCGGCGTTATAATTTTAATCGGCTCATGCAAAGAGGGCTTGGGCGAGAAGACTTTTGAAGAGTGGCTGATTAATGCTAAAACTTCGCACTCTTTAATAGAACGCATTCATAAAGAATTTAAGCTCGGCGGACACAAAGCGGCGGCCATTGCAATGGTGCTTGAAAACGCTGAAATTTATTTAGTGTCTGACATGGAGGACGAGTTTGTTAAAAGTTTATTCATGACGCCGTTCAAGTCAGTTCAAGATGCTTATGACGCGGCTGTAAAGAAGTTAGGCGATAAGGCGAAAGTTATAGCCATGCCATATGGCGGATCGACGCTGCCGTTCTGCGAATAAAATTAAATTTTAAATTTAATTTGCGCTTGCTCGTGATTAAAATTTAAAATTAAAAATTTAAAATTTTGCCGGACGAGTTTTGAAATTTATAAAATCTTGTCCGGCAAAGAAATTTGCAAACTCCAAGCCTTTAATTAATATTAAAAATTAAATTAAACTTTGCTCGCTCTTTCGCAGCAATTCGTTAAGAGCGAGCAAGTTGCGTTTGCCTATCTTAATAAATTTGCCGCCGACGCGCGTTGCATGAGCGATAGCTTCGTCGCTCAATGGCGGAATATCTGAATAGTCGATCTCGTCGTCGCTAATATCTTCTATCAGCCGGACGAGCGGATATTATACGTAGATATTGCTCAGCTGCGTCAGCTCATATACTATAAATAAAATTTGCCAAGGCTCATATGCCGCGCCGATAATTTGCTGTATGTCTCCTAAATTTGAAATATTTAAAGCGTACGCATCTCCAAAAACTTATGCAGCGTCCTCAAAAGTAACGCCATGTTTTTCCCAATTTGTCTCTGCTTTCTCGTCGTCCCAAGTAAAAAACGTGTCGCCTAAAATATATTTAATTTCGTAATTCATTAAATTAAAATTGCGCCTGAAATTATTATAGCATTTAAAAATTTTATGCTAAAATAGATAAAATATTTAAAACTCAGGGGGAGTTAAAAATGAGCAATCAGTACGCAGGAACACAGACCGAGAAGAATTTGCAGGCGGCTTTTGCAGGAGAGTCGCAGGCGCGCAACAAGTACACGTATTTTGCGTCGACGGCAAAGAAAGAGGGCTATGAGCAGATCGCCGCGTTATTTTTAAAGACTGCCGACAACGAGAAAGAGCACGCGAAGATGTGGTTCAAAGAGCTCGGCGGAATCGGAGACACAGCCGAGAACTTAAAGGCCGCAGCAGCCGGAGAGAACTACGAGTGGACTGACATGTACGAGGGCTTTGCCAAGACAGCCGAGGAAGAGGGCTTTAAAGCTTTAGCCGCTAAGTTCAGACTCGTCGCCGCGATCGAGAAGCATCACGAAGAGCGTTATCGCGCGTTATTAAAGAATGTCGAGGCTCAGGAAGTCTTCGCGAAGAGCGAGATTAAAGTCTGGGAGTGCCGCAACTGCGGTCATATCGTCGTCGGACCGAAAGCTCCGGAAGTCTGCCCGGCTTGCAATCATCCCAAGAGCTATTTCGAGCTTAACGCTGAGAATTATTAATTTTTAAAATTTAAAATTTAAAATTAAAGCGCTGTGAAAAAATTCACGGCGCTTTTTATATTTTAAAATTAAAAATTATCTCTATTATTCCCGCCGCGTCCTCCGCCGCGCTTGCGTCCCGTCCTCGGCGCGCTCTTGCTGTTTAAGTCGGCAATTTTTGACTCGCTGACTTTCAGGAACGACGCCATCTTCTTTTCAAACGCCTCGTTCGCCGCGCCCTGCGCTTCTTGATTTAGATTGACTGGCTGATAGACCGACTGACGTTCAGCGTCGCGCTTCAACGTCAAGTCAATGCGTCCCTTGTCGTCGATCTTAATAATTTTTGCCCTGACGTTCTGACCTTGCGACAAAACGTCCTCGACTTTCTTGACGAAATTAAACGAGAGTTCTGAAATATGAATCATGCCCTTGCGGCCCGAAGCTGTCATCTTGACAAAAGCTCCGTAGGGCATAATCTGTTCAACGACGCAGTCAACCCAGTCGCCGATGCCGATACTTGAAGCAGAACCAGAGCCAGAAGAAGTGTCGAACTTCCTTTCTTCTTCCATAATAATTAATAAACCTCCAGATATATAAAAATTAAATTAATTTAATTAATTTTATTTTAATAAATATAATTTTAGCATTTAAGCTTTAAATTTAAAATAATTTATTCGGGCTTAATAATATTAAATAAATTTTTCAGAGCATAAAGTCCTGAATTAAATTTTAAAATAATTTAAAGTTTTGTATTAAAATAAATAAAGTCTAATTTTTTATTCGGTGGTGCTTTATTCATGGACGAGTACAAGGGCTTTAAGATTTTTAATTTGCAGCCGAAATAGTTTGCGCTGTTCGCGGCTGTGGTGCTTTTGACGGCGATGCTCGGCGTTCTTCCGCCGGGCATGGCCGGATGCTTCGCTTTTATGATCGTGTTCGGAGCGATCTTGCAGGAGCTCGGCGATCATTTGCCGATAGTCAACACGTTCTTGGGCGGCGGCCCGGTCGTAATAATTTTCGGCATGGGCTTTTTGCGTTATGTAAATTTCTTTGGAATTTTTGATTTAATTTCAGGATTAATAGCGAAAGGCGGCGGCGGATATACTGATGTCTTAATGAAAAATATCGACACGTTCTTTAAGCCTGCCGGAGCGTTTTTAGATTTTTATATCGCCGCGTTAATCACAGGCTCGATACTCGGAATGAATAGAAAGCTCTTAGTGAAAGCGGCCGCACGTTATTTCCCGGCTATATTCGGCGCGATGGCTTTATCGTTCGGACTTGCGGCTTTAGCCGGACATTTCATGGGCTTTGGAGTTATTAAAGCTATATTATTAATCGCATTGCCGATAATGGGCGGCGGAATGGGAGCCGGCGCAGTGCCTTTAAGCAAAATTTTTGAGAGCACCGGCACGATGACGGCTGAAGAGGCTATATCTATAATGAATCCTGCCGTTGCGATAGGCAACGCTACTTCAATAGTCTTAGCGGGAATATTAGCGAAAATTTTAATCAGCAAATATTTTAACGGTCAGGGTTCTTTAATGAAAGCCGGCGCGAATGAAGACCCGGCTGAGTATGATATATCGCCTGAGATGCAGGCCAAGCGAAATAATATAAGCATTTCTAAATTAGGCGTAGGGCTTTTAGCCGCAACTTCGTTCTTCTCATGGGGTTATATAGTAGCCGGCATTTGGATTAAGCTTGTCCCGGCAGTTAATATTCATGCTTATGCCTGGATGATAATTTCTGTCGCGTTATGCAAAGTCTTTAATCTCTTGCCGGAGAGCGTGGAGATTAGCTGCTACCAGTGGTTCCAGTTCGTCATGAAAAATTTGACTGCAATGTTAATGGTCGGAATAGGCCTTTGCTATTTAAGCCTGGACGTCGTTATAAGCAGCTTCTCGATGACTTATTTATTATTATGTTTATTGAGCTGCATCGGCGCGTTTGTCGGAGCGGCGTTTATAGGAGCTTTAGTCGGCTTTTATCCGTTGGAAGCGGGAATTACTGCCGGACTTTGCATGTCGAACATGGGCGGCACGGGCGACGTCGCAGTGTTGAGCGCTGCTCACAGAATGGAGTTAATGCCTTTCGCTCAGATAAGCTCGCGTTTGGGCGGCGCGATAATTTTAATTATCGGCAGCTTGATGCTCTCGACCTTGGGCAGTATGCTTTAATTTAAATTATATTAATTATATTTTAATTATATTATTTTAATTATATTAAGGTAAAAAATTATGATTAAGAAAATATTATTCGCGCTGATTTTAATTTTAGTTTTAGTTAATGCTGCCTTTGCCGCCGGAATGAAAATCGGAACGCTTGCTCACCAGAACATGAGCGAAAGCGAGTACGCGGAGTTTATAAACTCGCAGACGCGTAATTTCTTCGGCTGGAAGATTTTAAACACTAATCATAGCCTTGACGACGAGTTTATATATTTCGGGTCTTTAAATTCTATGTTAATGGCTTTAGGCGCGGACAAAATAGAAGAAATCGCTCTGCCCGAGCCGGTCGCCGAGTATGTGGTGAATGCTAATTCGAACTTTGAATTGTCATGCGCGCTGCACTCAAGGCCGACGCATTTAGCATTAGGCTTTAGAAATGACGACGAGGGCAAAGAACTTTGCGAACGTGTTAATCAAGCTATTAACGCAATGAAAGCCGACAGAAGTTTAAGTTTGCTCACGTCAAAATATATGAGAGGCAACAGCGCGGTCTCGCAGCCTGACATGGCAAAATTTGCGCTGTTCCCGAACGTAAAGACTTTGCGCGTTGCAGTGACCGGAGATTTGCCGCCGCTCGACATGACCGCGCCGGACGGAACGCCAATCGGCTTTAACACGGCGGTTCTGGCCGAGATAGGCAAGCGCATTGAAGCTAATATCGAGCTTGTTAATATAGACTCTGATGCGAGGACAGCGGCCTTAATGTCGAACCGCGTTGACATGGTCTTCTGGTATCAAGTTTATGACGGCGTGGACAAGCAGCCCGATGCGCCCGACGGCGTGCTGATCTCAGAGCCTTATTACAGCTGGGATAAATTTTTGCACCTTCGTCATTTTGTCAGATAAAATAAATTTAAATTAATAACTCTCAGGCCGTGAGTTCACGCTCCGGCTTGAGAGTTTTAATTATTTATAAATAAATTATCATGAAATTTAAAGCGCTTGAGATTCACACGCTGCATGTGCGGGACTTTAACGGCGAGAAACTTATTCAGGCTTTAGGCGGTATAAAAGATTTTGAAATTGAATCAGCCGACGCCGAGCGCGAGCTTAACGCGTTATTAAATCCGGCAAAATTAATTTTAAATAAATTATTTAAATTTATAATTTTAATTTTAATAGGCGTGATTTTAATTTTATTTTTAACGCCTAATGCTGAAATATTTATGATTAAAGCGTTAGGATTTATAGCTATATTTGCGGGCTTGGCCGGAGCTTTTGCCGAGCTTAAAAATATTTTTCAAACTCGAAAATATTTATTAAATTTAAAATATCAAGACGCTTTAGAATTTGCCGGCTGGCAGCTTGCCTTAAAGTCCGCGCCTAAGAAGCTTAACAACGACAGAGATTCTAATAATATAGATTATATTTTAATTAATAACGAGACTTTAAATCTTGACGCAAAAGCTTTAGCATTAAAATATAATTTATTAAGCGCGATAGCTCAGCAGGCATATAAAATTATTAAAGCCAGCGCCGCTCAAGCTTAGAGTTCGCGCCGTTAAAATATAAAATAAATTAAAACTTAAAATTTTTCACGCAAGCTAACGCCGAGCTAAAAATCTAAAAATTTACAGCCAGCGCCATTCAGGCTTAGAGTTCGCGCCGAGCTTCTTGCACAAAAACACTCCGCGAGCGTCGAACTTGCGGCTGTTCGTGTTGTACCAGACTAATAAAGTCCCGCGCTGTTTGTTTAAAATAAATTTTATCGCCGCGCCCTCGACAATCGGACCGTAATACGCAAGCACCATTTCGCCCTGCGACAACGCCGGACGTTTGCGCTGCCATTTAAGCCTGTTAGTCCTCTCCTGCGGATAATTTATAATTTTCTTTAACGCGTTCTCAGGCTTAATATTATTTATTAATTTAAATTTTTTAACTTTTATTTCCTGCGGAATATAGCGGCGTATTCTGTCGCCTTTCACGCTCACGAGCTGCGCCGCGAACCTGAAGCCCTGGCTCGAGCAGTTTAAACTGCCCTGCATAGCTAAAATTTCCGGCGAGTTTATCTGTAATTTAGTTCTTAACGGATAAGTCTCGACATTATGTCTTAAAGTTGAAATTAAAGGCCTGTGCAGCCGCAAGCTCAAGCTCTTAATCTTCACGCGGCCTAAAACATGTCTTGAAAAATATTCACGTATTTCTTCGAATGCCATAATTAATTTTTTAATTTTATTTTAATAATCAATAAACAAGGCGGCTCTATTAATTTTATGCTCTGCGCTGCATCGGCTAAAATATTTACCAACGCCATAATTTATAATTTAATTTATTACTCAACCAGCGAGGCTAAAGCCTTTTGCTGCTCTATTAATTTTATGCTCTGCGCTGCCCCGACTAAAATATTTACAAACGCCATAATTATAATTTAATTTATTACTCAACAAGCGAGGCTAAAGCCTTTTGAATTCTGCCGAACGGCTCCATTAATTCCATGCTTTGAGCTGCTTCGACTAAAATATTTACAGCTCCGTTCATCTCGTCCTGTCGGCTCTCCGGCGCAAAAACTATTCTTAACGGCGCGCTTATTGCGTCAGCTTGAAGCAAAAAACTTCCTGCCTCGCCCGCGCTCTCCGTGTGTCCGACTGAGTCAAGCGGAGCATGCGCTGAATGAGTTAAATATGCTGCTCTGACTTTGCCTACATTTCTTAACGGCTGCAATAAATCCAAATCGCCGCAGATCCATAAACTTGGCCGAGCTTCAACCGCGTTTAATAAACTTTGCAAAATTAATTCTTCGCGCAAATAAACATCAAGCGCGTTGCCGTATAAAATTCTTTCAAGTTTCGTCGGCCTTATGGGATCAGTATATCTAAAGTCCATAGGCACGCCCCGAAAGTCAACAACAAGCGACGCGCCACGTATCTCTCCGTCCGCTCCGTCTATCGTCATATAGCCCAAACTGCCCTGCGCCATTTTATCCTCTCATCTCTAATTTTTCAAATTATTTAAATTATTTAAGCATAAAACTCGAACGCCTTTTTAATATTTAAATTATCGCCCGGATTTTTAATTTCTTTATTTTCCTTAATCTCTTTAACTTCTTTCAGCTCTTTGCTCTCTCTCTTATTCTTTATATTATTAATAAAATCAATTATATTTTTCTGACCGCCGCTCTCCTGCTCCTGCTGCTCTTGCTCTTGATTTTCTTTGTCATCTTGATTAGAATTAGATCTCTCGAAAGTATCCTGTGAGTTGCGTCTGCGTTCCTCGCGCTCTTCTTCCTGGCTCTTGCGGTGAATATTCTGAGCCTCGGCTGCGGCCTCGTTTGCCTGAA
>JAFSNU010000179.1 GCA_017447325.1 Synergistaceae bacterium
AGGCGACAACTGCGTAATAGGCGCGGGCAGCATCGTCACTAAAGATATTCCGGCTTGGAGCATCGCCGCCGGCAACCCGTGCAAAGTCATCCGCAAGATAACTCAAGACGAGTTATTTAAATATTTTAAAGATTTAGAGGCCGATCCTGAAGTCAAGCAGGCCATGCAAAAGATCTGGGACGAAAATTTAAACAGTCCTGACTTTCCCGTGTCGCCGTATTAAATTAATTTAACTAAAATGCCCCGCTGAGATAAAACACGGGGCTTTAATTTTATTTTTTAAATTCCGGTCAGTGCATGGATTTTTAAACGCGTCGTTAAATAAACTTTATATAATTTCGGGCAATATACTAAGAGCCAAATCTTCATGTTTTGCTTGAGCCTCATTTTTTTAGCTATATAAAGTTTACGACCTTGCTTTTTAAGTTCAATAGACATTCGCTTATAATCTGTGAGCAAGCTCTGTACGTTTTGCTTTACAATTTGCTTGTCGCTGTAATCCATCGCACTGCATACATTTATATGGTACAAAACTATTCTATGCCATATCGCCTCGGGCAGCAATTCCGGAAATTTTTCCTGAGTTAAATTAACAACAAGATCCGTAGCTGCCGTGCTATTAGCTTGATTAGAATTATTTGGGCTTGCTTTGTGCATAGTGCTGTTGCTGTGCTGGACGTAATAATAAAACAAGTTGGATATGGTCATAAATTTCTCGGACTTCGCGAAGAGCTGTGCTAATATTTGAAAGTCCTCAAGTGCTGAGATCTTCAGCCAGTCTATATTATCAAACATGGCTCTCTTATATACTTTATCCCATACACCATATGTTGCAGTCTTATATGTAAGGAAATATAAATAAGCATCGCGCGGATTATTAAAAGTAAGCTCTTCTCTAATCCACTTTTTTATAACATTTCCGTCAAGGTCAACGAGATTGCTCCCGAACTGCACCATGTCGCAATGATTATTTTCAAGAATTTTTATAGTCTTCTCGTATGCTTCTAAATCTATATAGTCATCTGAATCTATAAACGTAATATACTCGCCGTTCGATGCCGCAACGCCGGCGCGTCTCGCCCAATTTATTCCTTGATTTGGATTTAAATTTATAATTTTAAATCCTCTGTTATTGTATTTATCTTTTAATTCTTCGCATAGCTGCGGCGTGCTGTCCTGTGAGCCGTTATTGACGATTACGATCTCGATATTCGGGTAAGTCTGATTTGCGATGCTGTCAACGCACTTAACTAAAAATTTTTCAGCGTTATACGCCGGTATGATTACGCTTAACTTCTTTGCACTTGAACTATTACGTTCAAGCTCTTTAGTCTCCGGTAAATTATTACTGAGCATAATTTACCCCCGTGAACCCGTGAACCATTATACAAATTTGCTGTCTTCAAAGTCAATCCCTCTTTATACTTAAATTTTAAATTTAAAGCCGCCCAAAATTTAATTAAATTTAAATTAACAGACGGCTTTATTATATCTTAATTTAATTTAACAGCTCATTAATTCTTAAATATTCGATAAAGCTTTCAAATATTTTATTCTCTCGGGCTGTAATATCCTGCTCGGTAAAATCTTTTCGCTGCGTCGCCATATCCAAGAGCTCCTGATTTTTAGTTCCCTCTTTGACGACGCCTCTGTCAGTTACAAAGCCTAAATAATATCTCTTTCTATCCTGAAATTTATAATCAGCTGCCCGAATATTAACGCGCTTCTCCAAAATCGCCTTGTTGCCTATCGACTCAAGAGATTTTGAATTTTTAAGAGATCTCTCGATCTCTTGCCTGTTCTTTGGGAAAATATGTTCGATCTCGAGCTTATCGCCGGGATTAAAAAGTTTTTGCCTTGCGTCGTTAAACGCCAGCCATGTCAAAATAGATTTAGTGATCATGCGCTGATTTGTAAACGCATAATTTTTCATCCCGTCGAGCACGGCCTTTTTGTTAAATTTAAAATTTTCAAATTTCACAGGCTGCTTATTTACAATATTTATCATCTCAGGAAAGACAGGACCCCGCAGGCTGCTCACGCCCGGGTGCATGAACGCGTAGGCAAATATAAACGCCGTTATCTTATCAAGAAATTTATAAAATTCTTCTTCGTCAAGATGCCCAGCCTCGTCCTTATTCGCCATAAAATATACTGAAGCTAAATACTCCCACATTCCATTCGGCGCATAGCTCAAAACATATAATTTACGCAGCAGTCTATCTGAGAAGGCCGCGCCGTCAAAAGCCTTTATGTCGCCCCAGAAATCCGCAAGCTTTTCTAAATTGTCCAAAGTCTGCGTTTCTTTCATCAATCTATAGCCGTCCTTCTCATAAAAGGCTCTAAGCGCTACAGTCGTTGTGTCGCGCACGCCTTTCGCTGCCCTGATATAATACATATAGTGCGTAAATAAATCATCAAGCGGCGTTCCCTGTTTAGGTGAAAAATTCTTCTCGCATTTTTCCTCTAAATCTTTCCAACGGCTGATAAATTTATCTTTCTCGCCCAGCCCGGCATAAAAATTATAAAACTGCGCTTTAAATATATCAGAGTCCGAAAGAGGCTTGCCACGGTCGTTCAATGTCGAGAATATTCTAAACGCAAAGTCCTGACTCTCCGCTTCGATTGGCAATAAAATGCAGTTGTTCATAATTCTGGCCGGAAGATAGGCGCAATACATCGGGAAATCATTAATAAACTTATTAATTTTATCTTCAAAAAATCTAAAATTTTCTGCGTACTGGCTTTTAAATTCTTCAGGAACTTTGCCGTCCTTCAAAATTTTTATAAATTCATCTTTGTCGTCGTCCGACGCAACTTCTGAATTTATTTTAAGCTCTTCAAAATTCGGCTGACCGAATATATTAGTCTTCCATACGCATTTAGCTATGTCATCGCGCGTGCTTTGCGATCCTTGATCCTGCATATTCTCAAATCTTGAATAAAACGCCCTGAGTAATAGCATTAAAGTCGTGAGCCGCTGCTGCCCGTCAATAACTTCAAGCTTGTTACGCTCATTCTTAAATACAACTATAG
>JAFSNU010000180.1 GCA_017447325.1 Synergistaceae bacterium
TCATGCCGCCGATTGACTCGCCGTTTTTCTGCGCGGATAAATTGCTTGATGATTTGCGCAAGCATGAGGGCGGGAAGCTACCGATTTTAGTTGACTTTCATGCTGAGGCAACGAGCGAGAAGAAGGCCGTCGGGTATTATCTTGACGGGCGGGTCAGCGCGGTGTTAGGCACGCACACTCACGTTCAGACTTCAGACGAGCAAATTTTGCCGAAGGGCACGGCCTACATGACGGACGTCGGAATGACCGGAGCTCACGGCGGAGCAATAGGCGTTAAAATCGAGTCGGTAATGCCGAGATTTTTAACGGGAATGCCCTCGCGTTTTGAAATGTGTTTAGACGATCCGGCTTTTAATGGCGTTGTGATCGAGACGGATGATAGTACGGGCTTGGCCGTGAAGATCACGAGAATTTTTAAGCGGGTTGAGCTTGAGAATTAAAATTTAAAAAATTTTAAATTAGGAGCATATATAAATGAAGATAAAGCTTGTGGCGTTTGACCTTGACGGTACGCTTTTAAATTCGCAGCGTGAGTTGATAGACGAAGATGCTGAAATTTTAAAGCGCGCGGCTGAAGCTGGAATAAAAATTGTGCCTGCGACCGGAAGATTTTTAGGCGCGATACCGAAAGTAATTCGTGACATGAGCTTTGTTAGATATTATGTCACGATGAACGGGGCGCAGGTCTTCGATATGCAACAAAATTTCTCTATATCACGGGCTGAGCTGCCGCTCGAGCAGACTTTGAGCATTATAAAACTGCTTGATGAGCTGCCTGTTATATACGAGTGCGTAATGGAGGACTCGGGATGGATGAACAGGCGGCATTACGAGCTGGCGGATAAATATGCGCCGGACGCAAAATATTTGGAACTATTGCTCACGCTGCGCAAGCCTGTTGATAATTTAACTGAGTTTATAAAGAAGCGCGGCCGCAGCATTCAAAAATTTAACTGCTTGTTTCTTGCAAAAGATATAGGCCTTAGAGACGAGATGTTAAATAAACTTGCAGCTCGTTTCCCCGGAACGATAGTCTCTACAAGCTTGAAAAATAATTTGGAAATAAATAATATTCACGCGAACAAAGGCGAGGCCTTGCAGAAATTAACGGAGTATTTAGGCTTGAGCATGAAGGAAGTCATGGCCTTTGGAGACGGCCTTAATGACATAAGCATGATTAAAGCTGCGGGAATAGGCGTTGCGATGACGGGCGGCTATGACGAGGCGTGCGAGGCTGCGGACTATGTCACGTCAAGCTGCGACGAGCAAGGCGTGACTAAAGCTATATTAAAATTCTGCGAGATTTAAAATTAATTTTGCGCTATAGATTTAAAATAAAAATAAAAAGGCCGTTAAATTTAAAAATTTCGGCCTTTAAATTTATTTAAAAAATCGTTCGGAGTGTTTAAAGCCTAAATTACAGGATGAAATCTGTGATAAACGGGTTCAGGGGCTATGCTCCTGATGGCGGAAGCGTGTGGGAATCGAACCCACCAGAGACAGCTGAGACCGCCTCTCTCTGGGTTTGAAGCCCAGGCCCGTCACCAGACGAATCTCACCTCCGCGTGTAAAATATTATAGCATAATTAAAATTAAAATTTAAAAATTAAAACAGGAGCTGAAAAATTTTGTTGAAAATATTATTTAATAAAATTGCGAATTTTATCAGGCCGTCGCTTGTGATAAGCGGCATGGGCGACATCATAGGCATTTGGCGCGGAGCTGACGCTAAAGACCGTGGAATTTTTGTTTTGACATTTGCGCCGATGTTCGCGTGCGTAGGCGGATTATTATTTAGCTTAATTAGATTTATTTTATTTGTCCTGCCGTCGTTCGTGCTTGGATTTTTGGGCTGGGGATTATTGATAACGATCTTTGCCTGGGGCGGACGTTATTGCTACGAAAAATTTACCGGCAATAAAGCCGCAAGCTCGAGCTATAGCTCAGGCTCAAGTTATAACTCGCAGGGCGAGACCGTCAACGCGGAGTATATAGACGTCAAGTTCACTGAAGATAAATAATTATTATTAAATCCCGGCGGCGAGATTTTATAATTTTAACGCAGAGCGTAGACTTTAAGTTCACGGAAGATAAATAATTAATTATTATAGAGCGGCGGGACAACTGCCGCTTAAAATTTTTATGCTATAATAGCGTTAATTTATAAATATCTCAAACTTTTTAAAAATAAACTTCAAAGTTTTTCAACTACATTTTCAACTACAAATTAATTATATAAATTTATGCGCCGCAATTAATTGCACTCGCGTTTACAAAAATAAATTCACGCAAAATTTTTTGCGCAAAAAATTTTTGATTAATTAAAATTTTTCAAACTTTTCGACTCTTCAAGCTCAAAAAAAATTCCGGCCTGAAAATTTATTCAAGCCGGAAAATCTTTAATTAACAAATAAATTTATTAAAGCCCTGTCAGCATATTGAAATCCAAAATTTTTATAAAACTTCTCGCCCTCTTGCGTCGCCTGCAAGACTATTTTATTTTTGCCGAGCTTAACAGCAAGCTCAAGAACTTTATTCATCATTAAGCCCGCTATGCCGCGTCTTCTAAACTCCGGCAGCACCGCAAAATAATACACGCCGAGATTTAAATCGTCCTCGCATAATAATACACTTCCGACGCTTTTATTATTTAATAAAGCTTCAACAAGCCTGATTTTATTATTTAATACAAGCTCACGCGCTAACTCCAAAAATTTTTCATCTAAATTACTTCCGTCGTCAAAGCCGTACCA
>JAFSNU010000181.1 GCA_017447325.1 Synergistaceae bacterium
AGACAGGGCGCGGCGAACGCAGCTATGACATTTACAGCCGTCTGCTCAAAGATAGAATTATATTTTTAGGCTCTGAAGTCGTCGATGACGTTGCTAATTCGATAGTCGCGCAGTTATTATTTTTGGAGAGCGAGGACCCGGACAAAGATATACATTTATATATTAACAGCCCGGGCGGAAGCGTCACGGCAGGCTTGGCTATTTATGACACGATGCAGTATATTAAAAGCCCGGTCTCGACTATTTGCGTCGGACTTGCGGCGAGCATGGGCGCGGTGTTATTAGCCGGCGGAGCGAAAGGCAAGCGCCTTGCACTGCCCAACGCTGAGATTATGATTCACCAGCCCTTGGGCGGAGCAAGAGGCCAGGCCAGCGATATTGAAATTCAAGCCAAAAATATTATCAAGACCAAAGAGCGCATGAATAAAATCTTAGCAAGCCACACCGGACAAGATTTAGCGAAAATTGCGCAGGACACCGACCGTGATAATTACATGACGGCTCAAGAGGCTTTAGACTATGGCCTTATTGATAGAATTATAGAATCGCGTTAAAGGCTTTAAACTATGAGTATGAGAAGAAATAAAGAGATTTGCTGCTCGTTCTGCGGGAAGGCGCAGAGCGAAGTTTTAAACATGCTTTACGGCGACGACGTTTATATCTGCAACGAATGCGTTGACATGTGTACTATAGTGCTTGACGGCAACATGCAGACAGGAAATCATGAACATGATATACGCATAGATTTTAAATCGCCGGAGTATGCCGCGCTTCGTGAGGAGTTAAAGGCTCTTCGCAAAAATCCACAGCATCAGTCAGAATTCTTTAATAATCTAAATAATTTCAATAATGATGCAGAGCCGGAGAGCGCGACTGACGAAGTTAATCAGACTATATCGCCGCGCTTTAATCAGGGCAAGAATATTCAAGCTATAAAGCCGAAAGAGCTTACGGCATTTTTGGATCAGTATGTAGTAGGGCAGGATCAGGCCAAGCGCGTTGTAAGCGTAGCTGTGTATAATCATTATCAGCGCGTGAGAAATAATCTTGATAATAAGAATTCTGATATAGAGCTGCAGAAGAGCAACGTGTTATTACTCGGGCCGACCGGCTCGGGTAAAACTTTAATTGCACAGACTTTAGCCAAGAAATTAAACGTGCCTTTCGCTATTGCCGACGCTACGACTTTAACTGAAGCGGGCTATGTCGGCGAGGACGTCGAAAATATTTTAGTAAGATTATTGCAGGCGGCTGATTATGATTTGCAGGCAGCAGAACGCGGCATAATTTATCTTGACGAGATCGATAAAATTGCGCGTAAGTCAGAGTCAGTCTCGATAACGCGCGATGTCTCAGGCGAGGGCGTTCAACAGGCTTTATTGAAAATCTTGGAGGGTACTATCTCGAATATTCCGCCAAAGGGAGGCCGCAAGCATCCTCAGCAGGAATTTATCCAGATGAACACTCAGAATATTCTATTTATATGCGGCGGAGCGTTTGACGGCATAGAGCCGATAGTGGCGAGGCGCGAGCTTAAACGTTCTTTAGGCTTTGACGGCGAGATAGTAGGCCGCGATGCTGAAAAGAGATATGAAATAGTGCGTAAAGTTCAGCCGGAAGATTTAGTGTCGTTCGGATTTATCCCTGAGTTAGTCGGACGCATTCCGGTTTTGGTCGCGCTTGAGGACTTGGACAAAGAGGCGTTTTTGAAGATTTTGACTGAGCCTAAAGACGCGATAGTGAAGCAGTATCAAAAGATTTTGTCGCTCGAGGGCGTTAATTTGGAGTTCACGCAAGAGGCTTTAAATAAAATTGCTGAAATGGCAGTCAGCAAGAAGACCGGAGCAAGAGGATTGCGCGCGATCATGGAGGGCTTGATGCTTGACGTGCTTTATGAGCTGCCGTCGCTTGACGAGAGCAAGCGGGGCAAGAGCTTAATTATCACGCCGGAATTTGTCGAGCATAAAGTCACGCTCGAGCAGTTATTAAATTTAAAGACGAGGGCGGCGTAGCTTATGGCTAACAGCTTACCGTTCCCTGTCCTGCCGCTTAAAGACATGGTTCTCTTCCCGGGAATGATCTTGCCGATCTTCACGGGAAGAGAACGCTCTGTTAATGCGATCGAGGCAGTTTTAAAGCATGACAAGAGAATATTTTTAACTTTGCAGAAGTCGCCGGACGAAGAGAACCCCGAGGGCGATGATTTATATAATATAGGCGTTATATGCGAAGTTCAGCAGAGCGTTAAACTGCCGGACGGCACGATGAGAATTGTCGTCGAAGGCCGTTTGCGCGCAAAGGCTGAAGAGTTTACGATCGGCGCGGACAATGACGATGCAAACGAAGAACATGAATTTATATTAGGCGAGCTTGTGCCGTTTGAATTTGAGACGCGCGGCAAGAGAAAGTTAGAGCCGTTAAGACGCGCTGTGCTAAATAAATTTAATAAATATAACGCGTTGCAGCCGAAAATTCCGGAAGAGATGATGAACTCGGCGAACGCGATTCGAGACTCTGAAGTTTTGTTAAATTTAATTTGTGCGCATTTAAACGCGAAGCCTGAAGCCTTGCAGGAAATTTTGGAGCAAAAGTATTTAGATGATGCTCTTGAATTATTATTAAAATTATTGCTTGATGAAATTAATGTATTAGAGGCTGAAAATAAAATTCAGGACGAAGTGCAGTCTCAAGTCGATAAAAATCGGCGCGAGTATTATTTGCGCGAGCAGTTAAAGGCTATAAAGCGCGAGTTAAACGGGATTAAAAATAATAATATTAATTCTGCCGACAGTGACGCTGATAATATAGAAGATGACGACGACGAGCAGGAAGCTTACGCGCGTAAAATCGCAGAGTCTAAAATGAGCGACGAGGCGCGTGAAAAGGCTAATAAAGAGCTTGCGCACTTGTCTAAAATGTTCGCGATGTCAGCTGAAAGTGCAGTGATACGCAGCTATCTTGACTGGCTGTTAGACCTGCCTTGGGAGATTAGAACAGAAGATAATTTGAATTTAGAAAAGGCCGCTAAAATCTTGGACGAAGAGCATTACGGCTTGCGCAAAGTCAAAGATAGAATATTAGAGTTTCTTGCGGTCAGGCGCAGGGCAAAGGGCGACATGAGCGGGCAGATAATTTGTTTAGTCGGACCGCCGGGCGTGGGCAAAACTTCGCTGGGACGTTCGGTCGCGAATGCTTTAAATCGAAATTTTGTGAACGTTGCATTAGGCGGAGTGCGCGACGAGGCGGAGATCAGAGGCCACAGACGGACTTATATAGGGTCTTTACCCGGGCGCATCATTCAAAAATTAGCTCAGGCCAAGAGCTGCAATCCTGTTATATTATTGGACGAGATAGACAAGTTAGGCAATGACTTTCGCGGCGATCCTGCTTCGGCGTTGCTTGAAGTATTAGACCCGAGGCAAAACGCGACTTTCACGGATCATTATCTTGAAGTGCCGTTTGACTTGAGCGAGGCGTTATTTATCACAACTGCTAACGTCACGCATACTATACCGCCGGCATTGCTCGACCGAATGGAGATTATCTCGCTGCCTGGCTATGTGACCGAAGAGAAAGTCAAAATTGCGTCGAATTATTTATTGCCGCGGGGACTTAAAGAGCACGGCTTAAAGTCTAAAGACGTAAGAATTTCAAGTCAAGTAATTAAAAGGATTATCGGCTCATACACCCGCGAGGCCGGCGTCAGAAATCTTGATCGCGCTTTATCGTCCATACTTCGCAAAGTCACGCGCAAGCTTGTCGAGCTTGAAGACAAAGGCGGGAAGATTAAAGCTGTGAATATTAAGGCGGCTGACTTGAAAGATTATTTAGGGCCTGATAAATTATATGATCTGAAATTAGCTAAAGAGCCTGAGCGCGGCAGTGTAACAGGCCTTGCATGGACTAATTCCGGCGGCGACGTTTTAATAATAGAGGCCGTGATCATGAAGGGCAAGGGCGAATTAATTTTGACCGGAAATTTAGGCGATGTTATGCAGGAGTCGGCCAAGGCAGCCGTTAGCTATTTAAGAGCTGAGAGCGAGTTATTAGGCATAAGCAAGTTTAAATTTAAAGATTACGACATTCACGTTCATGTGCCTGAGGGCGCGGTGCCGAAGGACGGACCTTCAGCCGGAATTACAATGGCTACGGCAATATTATCGGCTGTGAGCGGGCGCAAAGTCAAGCCTAATATCGCGATGACCGGCGAGATCTCACTTCGCGGAAAAGTTTTGCCGATCGGAGGCGTTCGTGAGAAGATTTTAGCAGCGAGACGTCACGGCGTTAAAAACATAATTTTGCCTGACAAAAACAGGCCTGACGTTGAAGAAATTGCTAACGAAGATACGTCTAAAAGCTACGTCGAGGGCATGAAGTTTTATTACGTTGACGATGCGTCGCAAGTGTTTAATATTGCATTAAGCGAGGATGAAGACTAAATGGCCGGAGCGTTTATAGAGGCGTCGTGCTTCAAGGCAGCGAACTTTCCGCCGGAAGATTCAAATTTGCCGGAAATTGCATTTGCGGGACGGTCGAACGTGGGCAAATCGAGCTTGATTAACGCGCTGCTTAATGCGAAGCTCGCCCACGTCGGCGGCACGCCCGGCAAGACCCGCAGCATAAACTTTTACCGAACTATAATTAACGATATTAATATCAGGCTTGTTGACCTGCCCGGGTACGGCTATGCGTCGCGCAGCAAGACCGAGCGCAACGAGTGGCTGAAGCTTGTTTCGGCTTATATATCGCAGCGCAAGAATTTGATTTTGACTTGTCATCTTGTAGATTTTCGTCATGGGCTTTTAGCGAACGACAAAGAGCTGCAGGAGTGGCTGAATAATTACAAACGTGATATATTTGTCGTGTTCACAAAGGCCGACAAGATTCCTAAAGGCAAGTGGCGCGGAACGATGCAGAATTATATTATGACTCAGGGCGTGTTCTCCGTGAACGTGCCGATAATAACTTCAACCGAAAGTAAGAACGGCAAACGCGCGGGCGTTGACGAGCTGAAAAGTTTTATAGCCGAATTTATAAGCTCAAAACTTCAAGCTTGATTATACTTAATTATCACAGATAAATCATAAAATCTAATTAATTATAAAAGCGCCGCCATTAATTGAATTAACTTGAATTAACGGCGGTGCTGCCAGGGGGTGAGCCCCTGGACCTGTTTACAAAAAGTGTCTTAGCTTTCACTATGAGCTGCGTTGTCCTGACATGAACGCTTATTCATATTTAGCTTTTAGCTGAAGCACCACCAACACTGCAATTAAAGCTAACGCGCCGCTCAACACTCCGACATCACAGCCGCTGCTTGAGCCGTTAGGGCTGGTGTCAACATCACTATCATCATCATCATCGCCGCTAATATCGGCTGAACCGGTGACAGTGTTGAACTTGATTACGGCCGCGTCAGTCCAAGTGATGCCGTCCTCGGAGTACCGGACCGGAATGCTGTAAACTCCCTTCAAGGTCGTTCCGGCTACAGTTATTACAGTGACATCGAAAGTCTTCGTCTTGACAGTCTCTGCGTCGTACGGGGCAGGGTTAATATAAATAGTGTCCTGCAATTCAGCTAAATTAGCGTTTGAACCCGTAACTTTAACTTCAGAGCTCATGATGCGCCAGAACACTGCAATATCTTTAGAGTACACGAACGTGTGAGAACGCGTGCGGCCGATATAGTCGCTGTTAGTGTCGTCGCTTGCGGGATTAATAATATATTCCCAGACCATAATCTCGCTGTCCGCGCTTAAATTGCTGTTGCTGCTCTCAACCCACGCGTTAAGCATATAGTGATGCTGCTCTTTGGCGTCATCGCTGCCGAGCTTGACTGCTCCCTTGTACTCCTCGGGGAACATTCCTCCGCCGCCCATGCTTCCGTCCTCGTATTCGAAAAGCTCTGACAGCGAGTAAATTATCTTGCCGTCAGTATTACTGTGCGTGAGGCTTACTAACTGTGAGCCGTAATATTCGCCGTCGGGCAGTGACGCGTCGGGCGTATCAAGCCTAACAAGTCCGGCGATATAGACGCTGCCGGTGACTTCGTCGCTTACGCCTTCAGCAAGCGCAGCTCCTGACGTATTAACTTTGCCCGTGAATTCGGCCTTCAGTGCCTCAGGCCCTCGCATTGCAGCTGCAAGATCGTCCGCAGGAATTTCAGTCCATAAGTCCTCGCTGACCTCTTTGGCGTGCGAATACCATTTCACGCTCGTTCTATCCCAGTTTATATCAAGTTCTTTAATGCCGCCGTTGCTGTAACCGGCCGTAACAGTCTTGGGCAGGACAGTGTAAGGCTCAGTCCCGCGCGTGGCGAACGCATCATCAACGTCGCCAATGTCAAGTATAGCATTATTATTATCATCTAAACTCTCGCTGTATTTGAATTTATAATTATCGCTTATAGCAAAACTTGCGGATGTAACAACGCCGGTCTCGCCGTCATAAAGCGTGTCATAGCTGCGAAGCCACGCCAGTGTGACTTCAGGCGCATGATTTAAGAAAATGTTAGTTAAGTTCATCACAAGCGTCAAAAGCTGCGTCAGGCCGCGCGTGTCGTATAGATTATTGTCATAGTCAACTGATGCGAAGGTCATGATAAAGTCCAGTATGAACGGCAGGTCAACGCGGATTAACTTCTGTTTCACGCTCTCGTCAAGCTCCAGAGCCTCGAAGCATTTATTGTCATTCATCATGTTAATCAGCTTGTCCGTGTAATATTTCTTGTACTTATAGCCCGGCCTGTGCCACTTGCCGAGGGCGTAGCGCACTATGCCCAGCGCATCCCTCACGCCTATGTCATTATCAATCATGCCCTTCACTCTCTGACTGAACAGCGCACTCTGAGCAGGTGTCGCGTCGTACAGCACGGCCATATAGTCGCGTAATGCTGTCTGAATGTCAGCCGCGTACTTCGCCCGGTCGACGGACGTCCAGCCGGTCAAATAGTTCATGAACAGCGTATCGAGATAGTCATTTAATAAATAGAAGCTGCCGTCCTGTATAAACTTCTTCCGAATTAAGCTGAAGATCTTTGTATCAAGACCCTTGGTCTGGAACTTGTCGTCGAAAGTTATATCAGGGTTGACCATCGCCAGCTGTCTCGTCATCTTTGCGAGGGCGGGGCTGTAATTTGCGTTATTCATGCTATAGAACTCGTTATCATAATTATTGCCGGCCTTGTGATCAGCATCAGAGCCAGGGATATAATGATCGATGCCGTAGCGTAAGAAGTTCATACTCTTTGGCGTGACGTACGGCACAACTCTTCTAAATAATATTTGCACTGGTTCGGGCAAATTGAGCAACTGTGTCCGGCACAACTGTTGTCACGTGCTGCCGCTATTTGATCTAATACCATTTGTAACGCCATTTTCTTCATTTCGACTTCATCCATGTTCTGCAATCCTCCGTTTTATGTCTGCTATAAATGCCTGATATTCCGGCGTGTTTTCCTCGCGTTCGCGCTTTAGTTCCGCTTCTCTTTCAGCTTGTCGCTGTAGCCAAGTTTTCTTATACTCGTTTTTAAATTTTTCATCTCCTTTGTTAATTGTTCTGTTAATTGTATTATTGTTAGTGTGTCGCTGTGACACACCCCCGTCCCGCTGTGACACACCCCTGTCTTCCTGTGATACACCCTTCAGCCTATACTTATTACTGCGTCCGTCATTGCCGTTGCTAATTATTTCAACATAGCCCAGCTCTTGCAGATGCTTCAGCGCACGAATAACTGTTGAACGTCCTAATCCGGCTCGTTGAGCTATCGTGTCTTGACTCGGAAAAACATTGTCTGCCAATATTGGTTCACGGCCTTGATACTTCCAACGCGCGAACGTGCAGAGCGTGTACCA
>JAFSNU010000182.1 GCA_017447325.1 Synergistaceae bacterium
CCCCCCGTTGCACTTAATATGCATGCGCTTCCGGCATGACCGAACATCATCGTTGCAGATTTATCGTTATAAACACAATTATCAAGATTAGATTTATAACCGGCAAGCAGTAAAATTTTCTCAGCCGCGCCGCCATTTATCATTGCAGCCGCAGTATTTACTCCGACCGCAAATCCTGAACATCCAAGATTTAAATCAAAAGCTAAGCAGTCTTCTTTTATATTAAGCCGCTTGTGCAAAATAAAGGCAGTCGAAGGCGTTTTATAGTCCGGCGTTTCACTTACGAATACAACCGCGTCAATATCATCGCCGCTCAAATTTTTATGACGCATCAACTCACGCGCAGCAACATAACATAAATCTCCGGCGGTCTGCTTGCCGTTCGATAAATACCGCGACTCTATCCCAGTAGCATCTTTAAATTTTCTAATCCCGTCTTCGCCAAAATGTTTTATATACTCGTCAGTAAAAACTCTGCGCGTAGGCAATGCGCAGGCGATCCCGGACACGGCGACGTTCTCAAATATTTTTGTCAGCATTTCATACGCCTCATAATTTTATAAATCCATTCCAGCCGACACGGGAATAAACGAACCCGTAATATATTTCGACTTTTCAGATAACAAAAACTCAACTATAAAAGCTATATACTCAGGCTCAATATATCCTAAAGGCTGATAATCAAATATATTAATAACTTCACGCGTTTTATCTAATAACGGCGTGTCAACAAGCGCCGGCTTTATAGCATTTACTCTTATTCTGCGCTTCATAAATTCTTTCGACATGACTTTTACAGCCGTATCAACAGCACTCTTAGCGCACGCGTAAGCCGCAGACGCTTTGACGCAAACAATATTTGCCACAGACGATATCGCTATTATGCTCGCGCCGTCGTTCGAGAATGATTTTTTATAAAAATTCCTGCACAGCTCCATAAATGCAAAATAATGCACTTGCATTAAATTTTTAAGATACTCGCCGTCACATAACTTTATTAATTTATTGCCGTCAATTCCCGCGCTGTGCAGCATGCCGTCAAAAATTAATTTATTTTCAGCGCAGAAATCAAAAATAACTTTAACGCCGTCATTGTTCGACAAGTCCGCCGCTATAATTTTCAAATCATTATCTTTATAGCTTAAAGAATTTTTAAGCTCGCTTAATTTTTCCTCGCTGCGCCCGCTCAAAACTAAATCATAGCCGCAGTTATAAAGATATTTCGCCGAGGCCTTGCCTATCCCGGAACTCGCTCCAGTTATCAAAACGCGTTTGGCCATTTAAATTTATTAATCTTTATTCATTAAATTTAAAGCGTCCTGAACAGTGACAAGCGCGCGCACGTCCTCGCCTTTAATGCTTTTGCCGAACTTCTCGTCAAGCATGACAATAAACGACAGCACTGCCACCGAGTCCCAGCCGTCAAGATCAGCAAGCGGCGCGTTAATATATTTTTTCAGCTCAGCAACTTCTAAATCCATAACGTCCGCCAATAATTCAAGTTTCTTCTCAAGTTCCATTTTAAATTTCTCCTTTAATTTATATTTATAATTTTTATAAAATTCTCTTCGCCGGAACTCCCATAACAGTAGCTCCAGCTTCAACATTGCGAATGACCGCGCTGTTCATTCCTATAGTCGAATAATCTCCGGCTTTCACGCCCGGCAGAGTCGCCGCCATTGCGCCCACATTAACGCAACGGCCTAACACAGTCGCTCCTGAAATATTGCACTTGGGCATGACCGTGCAGAAATCTCCGATCTTTGCGTCATGGCCTACGCCGACGTCGCTGTTTAAAAATACGAAATTCCCAATCTCAACGTTGACGCTCACTCCAACCCGTGCGAAAAATATTACGCCTTCGCCGATGCTCGTGAAATCTTTTACAACAGACGACGGATGAAATATAGTCTCAAATTCGCAGCCCTGACTTAATAATTTAGTCACAACTTTTTCCTTTATCTTAGGCGCGGCAATCGCAAGCGCATATCTCTCGTCGGCTATCGGCTTCCAATCAGAAATTTTACCTAAAACTTTTACTCCGCCGCATTCAAAATTATCTAAAGCGTTTAAATTATCATCTATAAAGCCCAGAACGTTATAGCTTTCATGAATAGCGTTTATATCGCGCACCATCTGCAGCACTTCCCGCCCGAAGCCGCTTGCGCCTACAATAATTAAGTCCGTCATTATATTTTATTCAACACTCCTTTTAATTTAAATTCAGCAAATAAAAACGTCCCGCAGATCATGCAGCAAATTTGCCTGAACCGCAGGACGCGAAAAATTTAATAAATTTATTAAATTTATAAGTTGATTTTGATAATAAAAATAAAAGACAATAAGTGACCGTGAACCCGTGAACCCGTGAACCCGTGAACCATTTTAATTTTTTTGGCCATTCTTGTCTATCCTCTTTTCAACTTATTTTAAAATAAATAATTTTTGCATTTTTTCATAAAAATTTTTTATATAATAAATCAAATTAAATTATTAATGCAATAGGGAAGTTAAACGGTCTTTTATAAAATTTTAAAATTAATCAAGATATTTTTAATTTTAATTTATAACATAAAAAATATTAAAGCTAATATAAAACTCAACGCAACCGCGAGCGTGTCATTAAATTTCCATTTAAGAGGCTTGCGGCGCGTTCGCTTCCGTCCTATATTATAGCCTCGTGCTTCCATCGCAAGAGCCATGTCGTCGGCCCGCCTGAAAATAATTATAAATAAAGGAATTAAGACAGGGAAGAACGCGCGAAGTCTTTTAAAAATTCCGCCTTGATCTAACTTAGCTCCTCGCGATAACTGCGCACGCGTAATTTTGTCCGTCTCTTCCATTAAGATCGGGATAAATCTTAACGCCATGCCGATCATGACCGCGCACTCTTGAGCCGGGAATTTAAATTTTGCCAAGGGCTTTAACAACTCGCCGATGCCGTCGGACAACTCAAGCGGCGTTGTTGTCAAAGGCAGCAAGACAGCATAGAACATTAACATTAATAATCTTGACGACAAAAACGCGCCTTGAGCAAACGCATCGCTTAATAAAATATTATTATCGAAAGCTAAAGCTATTAAATTAAATATAAACGTGAACGCCGCGAGAAAAAATATCGGCCGCGACGAGCTGATTATATTTTTAATTTTTAATTTTGCAATTTTAATTAAAATTAATAATCCGGCCAAGAATGCCGCAAGCTGAACAAAGCTGCTTGAAGTTACTACAGACGAGACTAATAATAAAACTGCAAATAATTTTGCTCTGGGATCAAGTTTATGAATTATAGAATTTGACGGGACGTACTGGCCTAATATGCTGAAGCCCGCGAAGCCCGACAAGCTCGCAAGCTCAGAATTTTTATTTAAATTTAAATTTAAATTATTATAACTTTTGCCTCGCTCCAAAATTATAATTTTATTGCTGAACTTTAAAGCTGAATTAATATCATGCGTGATTACAATTATGCTTTTGCCTTGAGCCTTCAAGTCATTAAGCATATTTAAAATTTTATTTTTATAATACGCGTCAAGTCCGGCCAAGGGCTCGTCCAAAATTATACATTCCGGCTCAACAGCCAGCACAGAAGCTATAGCGACCAGCCGACGCTCTCCGCCTGATAAAGCCAACGGGTTGCGAGCTAAAAAACTTTCGTCAAGCCCGACTAAATTTATAGCGTTTAACACGGCTTTATTTAAATTTTCTAAATTAAAATCAGCATTACGCGGCGCGAACTCTAATTCTTCTCTGACAGTAGCGCAAAATAATTGATCTTCAGGATTTTGAAACACAAGACCGACGCGCTGCCTTAAATCTTTCACATCCGGCCCCGCTTGCGGCAAATCTTTATCATCAATTAAAATTTTTCCGGCTTGAATTTTATATAACGCATTTAAATGCTGAACTAACGTTGACTTCCCGCTGCCTGTTCTTCCAGTTATGGACAGCCATTCGCCGCGCTTAATATTCAAATTTATATTTTCTAATATATTTCGCTCAGAGCTTGCAAATTTAAAATATAAATTTTTAATCTCAATAAAATTTTTATTTTCAGCTTTATGCTCTAAAGCTTTACTCGTAAGCTCCTCGTTCACGCTCAAGCTTTCAGGCTCGCCGAATTTAAAATTTTTCGTGCTGCTCTTAAAATCTTTGCTCTCAAGTCTCGCGTGCTGCTCTTGCCCTGCGTTCAAGCTCAAACTCTCAGCTTCGCCCTCGCCGAGTGTAAAATTTTCCGCGCTGCTCTCAAGCTCTGCGCTCTTAAATCTTGCGTGCTGCTCTTGCCCTGCGTTCAAGCTCAAACTCTCAGCCTCGCCCTCGCCGCGATTAAAATTTTCCGCACTGCTCTTAAGCTCTGCACTCTTAAATTCCGCGTGCTGCTCTTGCCTTGCGTTCAAGCTCAAACTCTCAGCCTCGCCTAGTTTAAAATTATTATTCTCAGCTAA
>JAFSNU010000183.1 GCA_017447325.1 Synergistaceae bacterium
CGTGTTCTTACAAGCGCAATAAATACTTAAAAATTTTAAATTTAATTTTTTATTTTAGCTAACGCACAAGTCACGCCCTGAAATTTAGTTTTACTGCGCATCAAAATATAATCTTGCGAATTGCCGAGCCTTAACGCCGCCAACGCCGCCGCCCGTTCACAAACGTTGTCAGCTCCGGTCACTTCCAAAACTTTCTGCGAACTTGCAAAATCGCCCGGAACGCTCATTAATTCTTCAGCCTTAAAAGTCAGAAACTCTAAATTATATTTTGCCGCAAAATTTATTAAAGCCGCTTCATTTGCTTTAATATTTATCGATGCGACAGCCTTTAACGACAGCGGCGAGACCCCGGCGTCGTCTAAAAATTTTAACGCAGACTGTTCAAATTTTTCCGGCTCAAAATCTTTCTTGCAGCCCGCACCCAAAATTAAATTTTTAGGCCTTAAAAATAAAGTCGCCGGCCACGGAGTTTTTATATTCTGCTCTGTTATAGCTACGCCGACACGCTCGTGATTTAAAACCGCGCCCGAGACTTCTTTAATTAATTTAGGATTTTCGATTATTAAATCATTTTTCACAGCCCACTCGTCAACTGCAACTAAATTATTTACGTCCGTTGCCGTTGTGACGAACGGGACGCCGTGAGTGAAACTTGCGATCTTACGCGCCAGATCATTTGCGCCGCCGACATGGCCTGACAGAACCGGAATTACAAACTGCCCTTTCTCGTCAATGACAATCACCGCCGGGTCCTCAAGCTTAGATTTTATATAAGGCGCAATGGCACGCACTGCAATCCCACACGCACATACAAATATCATCGCCTGCGACTTATTAAAATATTCTCCGGCCCAGTCGCTCAAGCTTCCAGTCATCAGCTCAGCACCGTCAACAAAATTTTTCTCGCTCACAAATAATTTGCCGCCCAGTAAATCAGCGAGCTTTAACGCAAGCTCCGCTCCGGCTCGAGTAAAAGCCGTTAATACTATGCTTCCGTCTTTCATGCTTTACGCTTTAGCCTGCCTGAAGCCGTGCGAAAATTTTTCGTCATATAATTTTGAAAGTTTATAATTATTATGCTCTTTGTCGTTCAAAAATTCGCCGACCAACACTAAAGCAGTTTTATTAATTCCCGCTGCCTCTGCATCGCTGGCTAAATCTTTTAAAGTTGTGCGAATAATTTTCTCGTCCGGCCAAGACGCTTTATAGACCAAAGCCGCCGGAGTGTTCTCGTCATAGCCGCCGGCAATTAACTCGCCGCTTAAAGCTTTAAGCATTCCCGACGACAAAAATAAAACCATAGACGACTTGTGACTTGCTAAATTTTTAATGCTCTCGCGCTCAGGCACGGGCGTGCGTCCTTCCATTCGGCTTATAATAACAGTCTGGCTCACGTCCGGCAAAGTATATTCCGCCTGCACTGCCGCAGCCGCCGCAAAGAACGAACTAACGCCCGGGATAACTTTAAACTCAATATTTTTCTCACGCAAAATATCTATCTGCTCGCGTATCGCGCCGTACAACGACGGGTCGCCCGTGTGCAGCCTGACAGTCACAAGTCCGCGCTCGTGTCCGTCAATTAATTTTTCCATTACTTCATCAAGCGTCATGCTCGCTGAATTATAAATCTCGCAGTTTGCCTTATCTGCATAATTTAATAACTCAGGATTGACGAGCGAGCCCGCGTAAATAATCATTCCGGCCTTCTTCAAAATCTCCGCTCCGCGCACAGTGATTAAATCAACCGCGCCCGGTCCTGCGCCAATAAAATAAATCATGATAACAGCCTCCCTAATAAAATTTTTATGCTAAAATATTTTTATTATTAATAAAACTTTTCACGCGCTAAACTCAAAGTTTTTCAACTACATTTTCAACTACAAATTATTAATCTAAATTCTTTATTTGCAATTAATTGCACTCGTGTTTACAAAAATAAACTCGCAAAAAATTTTTGAGTTAAATTTATAAAGCTTCATCAAACTTTTAAAGCTTAACGCCCAACTCCTCCGCAAGCTGCTCAAGAGATTTGCCCGCGCCGTCATTCTCTCTTTCAGCCTCGGCGATTAATTCTAAATCAAAATCATCCGGCTCGACTTCTTCAATTTCAATTAAATCATGACGCTCTAAAACTCCGGCCTTGACTTCTTTAATTCTGCGCATTAACTCCGCAGCTTCGTCCGGCGTAAAACCGTTTTCGTCGCGCACGTCGTCAATAACTGCAAAATTTACACACAATTTTACTTCGCTCCCGTGCTGCCGAAGCCGCCAGAGCCGCGAGCTGTCTCCTCAAGTTCGGCGCGCTCTTCCCACGAAATTTTTGCGACCGGCGCAAGTACCATTTGGGCAATTCGATCTCCGGCTTTAATTATAAAATCTTCACGCCCTAAATTCATTAATATTACTTTAACCTCGCCGCGATAGTCCGAGTCTATAGTCCCTGGCGAGTTGGGAATTATAATTCCGTGCTTTAATGCAAGACCGGAGCGAGGCCTAACCTGAACTTCATAGCCGGCCGGAATTGCTAATCTAATTCCAGTTGCAACTAACGCGCGTTCGCCAGACTTGATTATATAATCTTCGCTTGCTCTTAAATCAACACCAGATGAGCCCTGAGTTGCGTATTCAGGCAAGTCAAAATTTTTTGCCTTATCATCGCGCGAAATTAAAACTTTCACCATAATTTTTCGCCCTCGCCGAGGCGTTCCTCAAATAATCTCATCGCGCGTTCAAACGGCTCTGCACTTGATAAATCAACGCCCGCCCGTTTCAAAATATTTAACGAGAAGTCGCTGCCGCCGCTCTTTAAAAATCCTAAATATTTATTAACGGCTTCAGGCTCATGATTTAAAATCGCCGACGCAAACGCATTAGCAGCCGTAAAGCCCGTCACGTATTTATAAACGTAGAATGCTGAATAAAAATGCGGGATACGCGCCCACTCCGCGCATAACTCGTCGTCTATAATCATCTCCGGCCCGTAGCATTTTGCGTTAAGCTCGCGCCATAAATCGCCCATGTATTCAGGCGTTAATACTCCGCCGGCTTCCGCGTGCTTGTGAGTTCTGCGCTCAAAGTCCGCGAACATTGCCTGCCGGAAGAACGTCGTCCGCACCATGTCATAATAATAATTTAACAGCCACTTCTCGTCCTCTTGCGACTTCGCATTCTTTAATAAATATCCGAGCAATAAAGCCTCGTTTGTCGTCGACGCGACTTCGGCCAATAAAATTGTGTATTCTGCATAGACCTGCGGCTGATTAGAATGCGAATAAAAACTGTGCAGCGAATGCCCCATCTCGTGAGCGAGCGTGAACACATCGCGCAAAGTCCCGTTATAATTTAATAACACGTAAGGATGCGTGCCGTATGATCCCCAAGAGTACGCGCCCTTTCGCTTGCCTTGATTTTCGTAAACGTCGATCCAGTGTTCGCTCAAGCCCTTTTTAAAATTTTTAATATAATCTTGCCCTAATGGCTCGAGAGCGTTTAACACCATCTCGCACGCGTCTTCATATTTAATATTATCGTCAACAGGCTCGTTAGAGATCGGCACATTCAAGTCATAATATCTCAGCTCGTCAAGCCCTAACGCTTTGCGTCTCAAGCTGACAAGTCTGTGCATCAAAGGCGAGTACTTGCTTGCCGTGTCAACGACGTTGTCATAAACGCTTGAACTCACATTATCGTTAAACAACGCTGCCTCTAAACTGTCTTCATACTTGCGCGTCTTAGCGTAAAAAATATCGCCTTTAACCGAGCCTGAGTATAATGCGCCGATAGAATTTTTAAATTTGTCATACGTCCCGTGAATGCCAAGAAACGCATTGCGCCGGACTTCCCTGTCCAAGCTCCGGCTTAATCTGTACCAGCGTTCTTCTGTCAGCTCTGTCAAGTTGCCGCTCTCGTCTTTTATATCCGGAAATTTTAAATCTGCGTTAGTCAATAAGCTAAACGCGTTCTCAGGCACTGCGCTTAACTCGCCGACACGCGCCAGTAATTCCTCTTCACGCTGCGATAAAATATGTTCGCGCTCCCGTAAAATTTTGAACACAAAAAATTTATATAATTTTAAGTCTTCGCGCTCGAGCCATGAGTTTAAATCCTTCTCGTTCAAGCTTAATAATTCAGGCTGAAAGAAAGCGTTTGCCGCCGCGTAGTCCGTCATTAATTTTTCCGCGCGGCCGGCAAGCTCCATGGGCTTAGTAACTCTTAAATCTTCGTGGCTCTTCATGTTCGCATAGACATAAAGTTTGCCGAGCTCAAGCGAGACCTCCTCGTCCGCTTTCAAGAATTTCAATAAATTATCGCCGTTATTATCGCCTAATTTACCGGCGTAACCCGCAAGCTCCTGAATTTTTTTTGAAATTAAATCAAACGCGCTCTCCCAGTCGTCAAAGCTTTTATAAATCGCCTCGAGATTCCATTTGTCCTGCTGCGGAATTTCAGAACGCTCCGGGACTGCCTTTAAATTATTTAAATTTTCAGCGCACAAAATCATATCACTCCAGTTAAATTTAAAATTTTAAATATTTCAACCGATTAAAAACTTGAAATAACGTGTTAATATTATAAACAAATTTTATTTAAAATTTTAATTTAAAACAGGGAAGTGTGTTTTATTGGCTTTAGTAACATGCAAATTATGCAGGAAGCTTTACAATAACGTTACGTTCGCAAAGAAAGTTTGCCCGGACTGCGCAAGGCGTCTCGACGATTTATATTCAGACGTAAGAAATTATCTGCGTGACAACCCGAGGGCAAAATTTAACGTCGAGGATTTATCCGAGAAATTAGGCGCGGATGTTAGAGATTTGGAGAGCTTGGTCGAGCTTGGCTATTTGAACCGCGACAAGATCGAGATTGACTCGTCAGGCTTTAAGCAGGAAGATGAGAGACAAAAGCTCGCGAAAGAATTTGAAGGCTCAATCGAGAAGATGAAGGCGACGGTCGCGGCAA
>JAFSNU010000184.1 GCA_017447325.1 Synergistaceae bacterium
GTGATTAAAAACGGCGATCACGGTTTTCAAGGCGAAACATTTGAACAGGCAATAGGCTATATTAAGGCTTATTTAAGAAAAATTAATTTTCTCCCTGACGGCTTGAGCAAAATTATTCCCGTCGGCACGCCTAATAATATCGCAGGCGAACATTTCACGGGCAAGAGCTTTTTGTATCCGTTATCAACTCAGCAGGTCGGGATCTTTAACGTGACGTTCGAGCCGGGCAGCTATAACGAGTGGCACATTCACCACGCGTCGAAAGGCGGCGGACAGATTTTAATCGCGATCTCAGGGCGCGGCTATTATCAAGAAGAGGGCAAAGAGGCTCAGGAATTAAAGCCCGGCGATGTCGTGAACATTCCGGCGAACGTCAAGCACTGGCACGGTGCGGCGCGTGACTCATGGTTTCAGCATATTGCAGTCGAAGTCCCGGGCGAGGACGCTAAAACGACGTGGCACGGATTTCTTCCGGCTGAAGAGTACGGGAAGTTAAAATAGAATGCGTATAGACTTTAATGATTTACAGCCAGTGACGATGCCTGGTATGAACAACGGAACGGGTACAATGACCGTCAGCATGTATAACGACGAGAAATATAGAATAATCTTGACGCGTATTCATGCCGGAGGCTCTATCGGTACACATAAGCAAAGCTCCGGCGACGATATGAATTATATTTTATCTGGAACCGGCAAGGCTGTATGCGACGGAGTGGAGGAGGATTTAGCGGCCGGTGTCATGCACATATGCCCTAAAAATTCCGAACACAGCATTATTAACACGGGCAGTGATGATTTAGTCATGCTCACGATAGTTGCTGCAAGATAAACAGGAGGTTGTTTTCATGAAAAAATTTTTAAGCGTTTTATTGGCGTTATCTTTATGTGTCCCGGCTTTTGCAGGAGAGCCTTTAGTAATCCGTGAGCAGGGCGTGTTCTCGTCAGGCGGAACTGTCACAGAGCCGCTGCCTGGTGAGTTTAATGTTTCAGAAAACTGGCTTGACTATTCACGTGCAGGCAATACGGCGCACGTCGATCACGCGAACGTTTTTTATCAAATTCCAGACGGCGAAAATAAAACGCCGATAGTCTATCTTCACGGTTACGGACAGACGAGAACGGGCTGGCAATCTACGCCGGACAGGCGAGAGGGCTGGAGCGATATATTTTTGAGAAAGGGCCGCGCGGCGTTTCTTGTTGACCAGCCGAGACGCGGTGCAGCAGGTTCGACAGTTAAGATCGTAAACAATGAACTTGATATAAGATCTAACGGAACTGAATTTAACCCCGGGGATCAGGCATGGTACACGCATTTTAGAATTGGACGCGGAACTCCAAATCGTTACGAGGGAAGTCAATTCCCAGCCGGAGAAGCGGCGTTAAACCAATTTTTACGTCAGATGACGCCCAACACGGGAAATTATGACGTCGTACTTTTCGGCGAGGTTTTAAGCGCAGTGTTGGCGGACGTGAAAGCCATGACGGGCAAGAAGGTAATTTATTTAACTCACTCGCAGGGCGGCCGTGTCGGCTGGCAGACCGACACAGAAAACATGGCCGCGATCGTCGCGATTGAGCCGGGCTTTGCTCCTGAAGTGGGCAGCGATATATACAAAAAATTTGTCGCGGCAAAAATTCCGATGATTTTTTACTTCGGCGACTATATTAATAACGGCCCTGACGATATTAAAAGCACTGCGTTCTGGAAGAGCGTTCTTGAACAGTGCCGCGACTTTGCGAAGCACTATAACGAGGACGGCGGTGACGCAACTGTAATATATCTTCCTGACGAGGGAATAACGGGCAACAGCCATTTTATGTTTCAGGAATTAAATAATAAAGAAATTGCAGATCATATCGAAAAATGGCTGACATCCAAAGGGCTGTAAATTTAAACGCCGTGCTGTCTTCAGATTTTATATTTCACGTAGCAGCACGGCTAAAAATTTTAATAAAGCTAAAATTGAAAGTGAAAATGGGAGGATTTATTATGAAACGTAAAATTTTTGCGTTTGCCTTTATTTTAGAGCTTTTATTCTCAGGTTCGGCATTTGCGGAGATAATTTCAGGCCCTGATGTTGCAGTCGTCGAGGTCGAGGGCGGAAAATTGCAGGGCTATATTCATGACGGAATTTTCACTTATCACGGTGTCCCTTATGCTGAGGCTGATTTATTTATGCCGCCGGTGAAAGTAAAGCCGTGGGACGGGATAAAAATGGCCGTGACTTACGGTGCTGTCTCGCCGCAGAATATTTCTCAAGCCGAGGACATGTTTTCAGCGCACTGGTACTGGCCGCACTGGGAGCCTAAAAATTACACGCAGAGCAATAATTGTCAGAATTTAAATATCTGGACACCCGGGCTTGATGATAAAAAACGTCCTGTAATGATATGGATTCACGGCGGCGGTTTCGAGGCCGGCTCTTCAAGCGTCGAAGATGTTTATGACGGAGAAAATTTAAGCCGCAAGGGCGATGTCGTAGTTATATCGGTCAATCACAGGCTTAATGTCTTAGGCTTTCTTGATCTGTCGGCCTATGGAGATGAATATAAATATTCAGGAAATTTAGGAATTATGGATTTAGTCGCAGCTCTCGAATGGGTCAATAAAAATATTGCGAAGTTCGGCGGCGATCCCGATAATGTCACTTTATTCGGACAGTCAGGCGGCGGCGCTAAAATTTTAACGTTAATGGCTGTGCCCGCAGCTAAAAATTTATTTCACAAGGCAATCGAGCAGAGCGGAGCTGTTGAGTTAATGGGTATCACTCTTCCTGAACAGAAAGCAGCTCGGCGTGTCGCTGAACTTACGCTTAAAAATTTAAATATTTCGCCTGAAAAAATTTCAGAATTAAAGAATGTTCCGTACTCGAAATTAATCGAGGCCGCGAATAAAGCCATGGCTCAGGCCAAAGAAGATGGCGAAAAAATTTATTCATGGTCGCCTGTGAGAGACGGCGATTATATTCCTGATGATCCAGTCGAGGGCGGCTTCCCTGAACAGGCTAAAAATATTCCGCTTTTAATCGGCTCATGCCTTAACGAATGGGCAACAGTGCCGTTATTTGCGAATATGCCTGTAACTCAAAGTGACAATAAAAATTTCTGGACGGATTCTCAGATCAGCGCAAAGCTTAAAGATAAATACGGTGATAAAGCCGACGCAGTAGTCAACGCATTTAAAAAGGCATATCCGAATAAAAAAGCCGTCGATGCTCTTTACGTTGATACATGGCTGAGAACGCGCGCAATTAAAACTATGAACGCTAAATTTAATCAGAACGGAGCGTCGGTTTACGCTTATGTATTTACATGGGAAACGCCTGTAATGGGCGGCTATGCAATGGCATATCACTGCTCTGAACTGCCGTTCGTGTTCAATAATATTGCTTTAAGCGAGACTGCGACGGGCGGCGGCGAAAGAGCGCAAGCTCTTGCTGATAAAGTCAGTAAGGCATGGATAGATTTTGCAAGGACAGGGAACCCGGGTTGGAAAGCGTACACGCAGTCTGAAGGAGCGACAATGATTTTTGACGATGAGCCTGTATTAGCTTATAATCACGACGCTGAACTTATGAAATTATTAATGCCGGATTATAATTATTAAAATTTGCTTAAATCAAAGGCGCGTAAACTTGTCAAATATTAATGCTGCTGTTATGATAGCTTAAAAGTCCAGCGCAAGTTTGCAGGGCTTAATTAAAAAAAATTTAATGTAAGGAGATTTGCTTTTTGAGTTTTAGCTTGAGTTTGAAGAAGTTTCTCACGATAACGGCGATTGCGGCATAACAGGGAGGCTTATAAAGCCCTCGGATGGCTTTAAGTCGCAGCTGTGAACTAGCGAGCCTCCCAAAGGTTTTATGATTTTACTTTAAGGAGGATATTGTTGTGAATCGTGAGAACAAGAGAAAATCATTTGAAAAGGGTTATTATAAAACTCATGCAGGCGATGACACTTTTGTATGTAAAGTCTGCGGCAGGACAGTGACGTCATCAGGTGCTGGGGTAAGACATCGCAATCATTGTCCGTACTGTCTGTCAAGTCAGCATTTAGACAATGAGCCTGGCGACAGAGCGGCAGAGCGGCGGACTGCGGCGGCATAATGGAACCGATAGCCGTCTGGGTGAGGAAGAACGGCGAGTGGGCGATTATACATCGCTGCAAAATTTGCGGAGTACTGAGTTCTAATTGCATAGCGGCAGATGATAACCCGATGAAGTTGATGTCGTTTGCCATGAGGCCGGTCTCATCTCCCCCGTTTCCTTTGGAACGCATAGAGGAGATGACGAGGCTGATGGGTGGCGGCGGAGAGTTAAAGTGGTAATTCAGTAAAGTAACAACTGAGGAGCCGGCGTATTTATAATTTTTATAATTTCAACGCCGACTCTTTGCTTTTAAACTGCAAACTCAAAGGGATTTAAATCATGATGAAAATAATGAAAAGAATAGTTGTCTATATACACGGCAAGTCTGTCAGTGCCGGCGAGGCAAAATTTTATGAGCCTGTTTTAAAGGGCTATGACGTTACGGGTTTTTGATTAATAAATCGCTGATGCCGTGGGACGCAAAAGATGAATTTTTAAAATTTTTCGAGCCGCTGTGCAGTCAATATAATTTGCAGACAGGGCAGGAGCAAGCTTGACAGTCATGCAGAACGGCGAGTACTGGTTTCACACTGAAGAGCAGCTGGATTTTCTCAGGGCATGGCTAACGCAGTCGTTGAGATAATATTATTTAATTTGATTTGAAAGGTGTGATTTATTTATGTCGGACGGAATCAGACCTGATCCTGACAAAATTTATTCAGGGCGCGGCGTCAAGTCGCTGACGTATATTAAGCCGACTATAACCAATCCAAATATAATCGTCGGCGACTTCACGTACTTTGCTGATGTTGACTTCGAGAAGCACGTCACGCATCATTACGATTTTATCGGCGATAAATTAATAATAGGCAAGTTCTGTCAAATCGCGGCTGGCGTAAATTTTGTAATGAACGGCGCTAATCATCAATTAAACGCTGTCTCCACGTTCCCGTTCTATATATTTGAGGGCTGGGATCAGACTGCGCCGCCTTTGTCTGAGATGCCGCTGAAGGGCGACACGGTTATCGGCAACGATGTCTGGATAGGTCAGAACACGACGATACTGCCCGGAGTTCATATTAACGACGGCGCAGTTATTGGATTAAACAGCGTCGTTGCGTCTGACGTTCCGGCTTATACAATCGCGGCTGGCAATCCTGCAAGGCCAATCAGAAAACGTTTTGACGATGAACTTATTGATATTATGCTTAGACTTCGCTGGTGGGATTTAAGCATAGAAGAGATTAACTCGCTGATCCCAGTCTTGACGTGCAGCGATCTCGACAAAGTAAAAAATATTTTACGGAGCAGATTAGAATTAAATGGAACAGTTCAGCGTATCGATTAAGGGCGTATTAAAGGTCAACGATAAATTTTTGCTGCGCAGGAACGAGCGCGGCGAATTTGAATTATTGGGCGGACGTCTCGAGAAAAGCGATGTGTCACTAAAGCAGCGTCTTAAGACAGAATTTCTTGAAGAGTCTGGAATTAAAGTTAAAGTGCTTGAGGCAAGAGAGCCATGGCTCTATCAGGTCGGCACAGGGAGAGTTGTTATAGTGCCGTTCGTCTGCTCATGCTTAAATATCCCTGATAAATTAGAGGACGGCGACGGCGGGACGCTGCACTGGATTAATTCAGATCAAATTAATAATTTATTCATGCCGCAGGGCTATAAAAATACGATTAACGGTGTCACTCCCAGAACAAGCTCTTCGTTGCCGGCTAAAAAATTTTTTAAAATCATTCATGACTATATAGACTATAAGTATTGCGTGAGAATTTGCTTGAAGCATGATGAAGAAATTTTATTCTGCGAGGCTTTGCAGTCTGATAATTTTATTAATAACTCTATTCTGGAAATTATTTATAAAAATCTTGAATGTCATGGCAGGATTAAATTTCAGTCCGTCATGATAAATAATTCACACGACACAGTGACGTTAAACTATATAATGGAGTGATGAGTAATTATGTTAAGCAAAAATTTTTTAAAATTTCTTGGATACTTTCTCGTATTAAATATTCTTATATTAAACATGGCCGGCTGTGGCGGAGGCAGCTCGGGTTCAAATTCAAATCCTGCTACGGAAGATGAGCAGGAATACGATCATGAAGATAATCAAGATAATCAGGATGAGACTCCGGTACAGGATCAGCCTATGGAACAGACAGAATATATTTCACAAATTCCATCGTCATATTTAAGGCAGGCTGCAAACAGAGGACAGATCATAACTGAAAATTACAGAAGCCGTGATTATACTTTAAGCAGCTCCGGCAACAGCAGCGAGATAATTAAGACGGCGTATGTCTATCTGCCTTATAATTATGACGAGTCCAAGCAATACAATATTCTTTACTTAATGCACGGTTGGACGATGACCGCCGGAGATTTCTTTAATGACAGCAGCGTAATAAATATTCTCAATAATTTAATAGCTAACGGCAGTATAGAGCCATTAATTGTTGTGTGTGCAACTTTTGACGCCGATAATAAATCTCAGAGCTTTTCACGCTCAGTCGAGGAACTTTCGGTGTTCCATAACGATTTTAGAGACGATCTTGTGCCTTATATCGAGAGCAAGTACAGCACTTACGCCGGCAAAAACGTCAGTGCGGAAAGCCTGAGAAGTTCGAGAGAACACAGAGCCTTCGGAGGCTTCTCGCTCGGAGCGGTCACGACATGGTATCAGTTTATTTACAATCTTGACTGCGTGAAATATTTTCTGCCGATGAGCGGAGACTGCTGGATCATTGCAACATACGGCGGACGCGATTATCCTGCTGAGACGACCCGGTATCTTGAAAAAGTTGTCTCAGACGGGAGATGGAACGAAGAGGATTTTTATATCTATCAGGGCATAGGCACAGCGGATCCTATTTGGGAGCAGACGAACAATCAGATTCAAGAGATGATAAAGACAAGCACTTTCACCGCAAGAAATTTACACTACGCGATTATTCAGGACGGCCGTCATGATTTAACAGCATGCGAGATGTATATCTATCACGGGCTTCAAAAATTCTTCGGCTCTTCATCTCATTCGCCGTCATATCAGACAGTGAATGAGAGTACAAAAATCAAAGACGTAATTAATAATTCTTTATTCGGTGACTACGGCCGTTTAATCTTCCCTGTAAATCAAAATTATTACAGCGGTGAAACTTTAGGCAGTTTAAGCCTCACATGGTACAGCAACATAAAAGCTTCTCGGACTGTCGAGATTATAAATTATATGCTCTCACAAGTTCAAAAAGGCAGCAAAATTTTTTATAAAATTTATCCGGAAGATGATCCTCGCTCAAATGACACCGGCTTATTTTTCTTCAAGGGCAATAAAAATGCTAAGTTTGCGGTCTGCAATGCCGGCGGCGGTTTTGTCTTTGTTGGAGCGATGCACGACAGCTTCCCTCATGCGCTTGAGTTGTCTAAAAAAGGCTACAACGCCTTCGCGTTAATTTACAGGCCGGGTGCTGAGACAGCGTGCGAAGATTTAGCACGCGCGATAGCTTTTATTCATGACAATGCAAAAGAACTTGAAGTTGACGTTAAAAATTACTCGTTATGGGGCGGCAGTGCCGGAGCGAGAATGGCGGCATGGCTCGGGACGTACGGGACTGAAGCCTTCGGGGAGAAAAATTATCCTAGACCTGCGGCAGTAATAATGCAATATACTGGACTGTCTGAAGTGACGGGCAACGAACCGCCGACTTATAACTGCGTCGGCACTAACGACGGCATAGCGTCTTATCTTACAATGCAAAATCGAATTAACAGGATCAAGGCCAACGGGACTGACGCCGAGATAGAAATCTTTAACGGCTTATCGCACGGCTTCGGACTTGGCGAGGGTACTGTCGCAGAGGGCTGGCTCGACAGGGCTGTGAAATTTTGGGAACGGCAGAATTAAGCAGCTATAGCATAATTTTTGTTATATAATTAGATTAAACAGCTCTCTGACAATTCAAAGAGCTGTTTTTTACAACTACTTTACCAACTACAAAAATATTAAAATTATTCAGTATTCACAAACATTTATAAAATAATTTTTCAAAAAAGTTTAGCTGTTTTTTTATAGCATTTCCTTAAAATACGAATAATATATTATAATAAAACATTATGAGAGCATATATTAATGATTATATCATCAGTTGTCTAATAATACATTGTCTCAAATTTATATTCAGTTTATAAAGAAATATTAAAGAAAAATTACAAACTCTCAAGTTTTAGCTTTAGTTTTAACTTGAGAGTTTGTAATTTTTTAATTTTGACACGAACACGGGATTAAATTGCTGAAATATTCACGCTTGCCGGACAGCACTTCGTCATAAAATTCCTGTTTTTTATTAATATATTCGACTGATGCCGTCAATGCCGCTATATTCTCCTCAAGTTGAGCCTTTTTTATATTTAAAATTTCCTTTCGCTGCTGAATTGTAGCGGCACCGTCAAGGCATAATTTAGTATATTCTTTCATCTCCTGAATGCTCATTCCGCAGTTTTTCAGGCATGAAAGGCTTTTAATCCATTCTATATCATGCTCATCAAAAATCCGTCTGTTCAGCCTGTCACGCTTGACGTTTGGAACTAAGCCCTCGTTGCAGTAAAATTTTAAGCCTTGATAAGTCATGCCGGTTTTTTCACACGCCTGCATCATCGTATAAATCATAAAAATTACACCTCTTTTAATTTTTTAAAATTAAAAATTTTTTCAAGCATTAGCAGCTTTTCTTTTATGTTAATGCCGCCGGCATAGCCCGTTAAATTGCCGTTTGAGCCTATGACACGGTGACACGGAATAATAATTGCAATTTTATTGCGTCCAACAGCACCGCCGACAGCCTGTGCTGACATGTGTTTTACTCCAGTTAAAGCAGCAAATTCACTCGCGATATTACCATAAGTCGTTGTCTGGCCATACGGAATTTTTAGCAGCAAATTCCAGACTTTAACCTGAAAATCTGTACCCGTCATACGAAATAGCGGCGTAAAGTCCGGTTTTTTCCCGGAAAAATACGTGTCAAGCCACAAAATCGTACTCTCAAAAACTGAATTTAAATTTTGATTTTGATCATAATCTTCGGGATTAAATTTAAAGCTCAGCCCCGTTAAAAATTCTCCGTCTGAACTAAGTAAAATATCTCCGACCGGAGATTTATATTTATGTGTGTACATTTTTATAAATAACTCTCCATTTCTTTAAGCGTGTGTTTGTGCTTATGCTGATTAATATTAAAATAGTGATTATGTTTATGAGCATGGCTTATCACGTGAGTATGCAGAACGCCGCCGTGGACGTGGAAAAAAACGTGGCTGTGTTCATGCGAATGGCTCTGCCTCATCGTGTCGCAAATCACTAATACCGTGCCTGTCAGCATAATTAAAAATGCAGCTATGTAATTTGCGGAGACAGCTTCGTTTAATATTAAAAACGACAAGACTGCGCTTATAAACGGTGCTGCAGCATAATACGCGCTTGTCTTCGCCGCTCCGATATATTCCTGAGCCCGTATATATGTGAATATGCTAAGTCCGTAAGCTACAAATCCAAGCAGCAGAGCCGGAAAAATGTATATTAAATCCGGCACTCTCTCACGAATTAAAAACGCCGTAACCAATGAGCATAACCCTGAAAAAATGCCCTTTACAGTGACTATCTGGTACGTGTTTTTATCGGATATATTTCTCGTGCAGTTATTTTCAAGCCCCCAGCATAAAGTCGCTGCGGCCACAAGCAAAGAGCCTCTCGAGAAGAGCCATATTTCACCTCCGTCATACGAGATAATTAAGCCTGATAAAGTTATAAGCCCTATCGCAAGCCACAGCAGCACTGAAATTTTTTCGTGAAAGAGCATCATTGCGAACAGTGCCGTTGCGGCTATCTCAAAATTCCCAATTAATGCAGCCCCTGACGACGTGCCTGATTTTACGCCTGCCATTAAAAATATCGGCGCCATGCTGTCAAGTAAAATCATGCCGATTACGTACGGCAGATCACTTTTTGCAAGTTTTTTATGCCCGTCGTCACGATTTAGCATGTAAATAATTCCAACCCCGAGACCGGCTCCGAAATATAAAAATGCGGCCATGAAGACAGGCTCGACGTTACCAAGTAAAAGTTTTGACAACGGAATATTAAGAGCGTAAAATAGAGCCGCCGCCATGGCGTATATTACAGCCTTTAAATTATTTTTCATGACAAATTCCTCAAATTTAATATTTTAATTTTAATATTTAATTTAATAAATTTTTTTAATTAGATCTATTCGCTAACTTATCGAATAGGTCTAATCATCATCTTTTAATATTGCTAATTTTTCTAGAGTTTTTATTATTTTATGATAATTCTTTATCTAAAATTTTTCAACGTTAGCGAACTGCTCTAATTTAAAATTATTTAGTTTACGCCCCGGATTTTAAGTTTAAAGTCCGGGGCTTTTTATATTCGCGTGTTAAAATGATAATTAAAAATTATTAAAGGGAGTAAAAATATAAATGCAAGTAATAGACGCGTTGTCGCTTGACTATAGCGAATGGAAGAAATTAATCGAGGAGATGTGCTATCCGAGATTTAGAGCGGATCAGATATGCCAGTGGATTTACTCGCATAAAGTTTTGGATTATAACGGCATGAGCAACGTGCCTAAAGATTTACGCGCGAAGTTAAACGAAAATATTTTGATGACGCAGCCGATTTTAATTAAGACTTTTAACTCGGGCGGGACGATAAAATATTTGTGGCAGCTATTGGACGGCGAGCGCGTCGAGTCTGTTTTATTAAATCATGGCGGACACAAAACGGCGTGCATTTCAACGCAAGTCGGATGCCCTTTAGCTTGCGCGTTTTGTGCGACGGGTTCAATGGGCTTTAAACGAAATTTAAGTGTCGGCGAGATACTTGGCCAGTTTTTGTTAATGGAGAAAATGCAAGATGATAAAGCTATAAATAATATTGTCTTCATGGGAATGGGCGAGCCTTTATTAAATGAAGATAATTTATTTAAAGCAATAAGAATTTTAAATCACGAGAAAATGCGCAATTTAGGCGCGAGGCATATAACTATTTCGACTTCAGGAATTGTCCCGGGCATTGAAGATTTAGCAGACTTTGAAATTCCGTTGAGACTTTCTGTATCGCTGCACGCATCGAATGATGAATTGCGTTCGCGCTTAATGCCGATTAACAAAAAATATAATTTGCAGAGACTTGTTGACGCTTTAAAATTTTATAAGGACAGGACCGGCGAGCGTATTACTATTGAATATATTTTAATCGCGAATATAAACGACGAGCCTAAATATGCTTATGAAATGGCGGCGTTGTTAAACGGCCTTGAGCCTTATATAAATTTAATTCCGTATAACCCGGTAAAAAATAATAAAAAATTTAAGAGATCAAGCGACGGAGCAATTAAAAAATTCTGTGCGGCGTTAAGCGAGCTTAAAATCGAATTTGAAGTCAGACGCGAGCGCGGCAGCGACATAGCGGCGGCTTGCGGTCAGCTTGCTGCGGATTATTAAATAAATCTTAAAATTTAAAAAATTTGCGCGGCGTTGAGCGAGCTTAAATTTGCAGCAAATTATTAAATAATAATATTGTGTTCAGGCTGTTTTATAATTTATAATATAATAAATAAAAATTTAAATTAAATTATAAAGGTGTTGTCAATGGCAAGAGATATGTCGTCAGTGCGCCATGAAAGGTTATCGCGTGTAATGGCGTTATTGCAGTCTAAAACTAAAGCTACGCATGAAGAAATTTTTGAAGCCGGAGAGTATCCTAGCGATAGAACTTTCCAGAATGATCTGCGTTATTTGCGCGATGAAAAAGGCATAGAAATTTTGTATGACCGCGCGAATAAATTATATATTTTAGCGCGGGCCGGCTCGCTGAGAATAAATAATTTGGAGATCACGAACGAAGAGGCCGAGGGACTTATCGCGGGCTTAAAGCTTGTCTCGCATTTCATGCCGCATTTAAAGAGCGCGTCAGATTCTTTATTTGATAAGCTTGTCGGGTGCATTCCAAATGATGCAATATCGCGCGGATATAATATTGCAAACGCAGTCGCGTCTAATATTAAATGCGAAGAGATCGACGCAATTTTATTAAAGAATTTGCTCGAGGCGAAAAATAATAAAAAGGCCGTGCATGTTGTATATAATAACGACACAGATCAAATTGTTTCGCCGTATGATATTTATTTTAAGAGCGGCACGTGGCATTTAGTCGGCTATAATCACGCGAGAAAATCTTTATCTATTTTTAATATCAGCAAAGTAACGGGCGTTTCAGGAGCGCGCGAGGCTTACATCACGCCCGAGAAAGCGGGGCTGAGCAGCAGCGTCTTAAATAATGCGTTAAAAACTGCGCGTGAGAGCGGCGAGAAGAAATTAATTCGAGTTAAAGCCGAGGCCGGAGACTTTGCAGAATATTTAAAGCAAAGTTCGAAAGGCAAGGCAGGCCGCAAGATTGAGAACGAGCCGGACGGAAGCGTAATTTTGACGGCTGAGGTCTCAAGCATTGAAGAATTAATGAAAGAAGTTTTAGCGTAATTAATTAAATAAAATTTATTTGCAAAAATTTTATTAGTCTTGTATACTAAACGGGCAGACTTTGCGGATTAAATTTAGTCCTGTGCGGCGGATGCTCTTGAACCGCGTCAGGTTCGGAAGAAAGCAGCGCTAAGGGAGATTATCCGGGTGCCACGGGGTCGCTGGGTTTAAGACGCAGGTCTGCAAGATTTATTAATTAAGAATTAAAAATTAAATTTAAAATAAAAGCATTAAAGAAAGAGGGAATTTTTATTATGGCAAAGGTCTGTCAGTGCTGCGGACGCGGTCCGGTGACCGGCAACGCAGTCAGCCATTCGAACCGTCATACGCGCCGCCGTTGGCTCATCAATCTTCAGACAGTGCGCATTGACGCAGGAGACGGAACGACTTTTAAGGTGAGAGTCTGCACGAAGTGCCTCAAGTCGGGTTTTGTGAAGAGAGCCGCCTCTGTTTCGAAAAGCGCATAGCTTGAAATTTTTATTAATTTGCTGATTGTACGGAATCTTAATTATTATTAAGGTTCCGTTTTTATTAATTATAATTTTTTTATAAATTATGAAAAATATAAAAATTCTTGCGATAGACTGCAGTTTAAGATTAACGTGCGCGGCCTTGAGCGGCGGCGGAAGTTTTGCGCTGGACTTGGGACGGGCTCAGGCGGCTGAATTGCCTGTTAAAGTTGAAGAGCTGCTAAAAAATTCCGGCGTGAGCTTTAGCGATATAAATTATATTGCGCTTGCAAACGGCCCGGGATATTTCACTGGAATTAGAGTCGGTGCGGCGTACGCGGCTGGTCTTGCGTTTGCACTGGGAATTAAAATTATTCCCGTTAATTCGCTCGAAGCTTTAGCTAATAATTTTAATAATTTTAATTTAAATAAAAATTTATTAGTAATTGCTTATGCGGGACACGGATTTGTTTATGCTAAGTCTTTTAATTTAGAAAATAATTTGCAGCTTGGCCAGTATGACGCCGAGGTTATAAAAAATTTTGTGAATAATAATAAAGATTTAAATATAATCTCTGACGATCCGGAAAGGGCTTTGAATGCTTTAAATTTAAAATTAGATTGCGAGTGCGTGAAGCCTGATGCAAAAGGCCTGATTAAAGCGGCGTTAAATAAAATTGATTTTGCAGTAAGGCCGGAAGAGTTAAGAATAGAATATTGCAAGAGCGCGATTTAATTTAAAATAATTCTTGATTAAATTTTAATATAAGGCTGAAGAGTAAGGAGCGATTTAAATAAAATGCGCGGAATAATGATACAGGGAACAAGCAGCGACGCGGGCAAAAGTTTTTTGGTCACGGGCTTATGCAGGATATTAAGCGACATGGGCGTTAAAGTCTGTCCGTTTAAATCTCAAAATATGTCTAATAATTCATGCGTGACGCAGGACGGCTTGGAGATGAGCCGAGCTCAGGCAGTGCAGGCCGAGGCCGCGCGGTTAAGGCCTGATACGTTTATGAATCCGATTTTATTGAAGCCGAGGCGCGACACGTCAAGCGAAATAATTTTGGACGGCAAAGTCTTTGACGCTCCGGCGGAGAAAGATTATTACAGAACTTTTACTAAATCTCACGGAATAGCAGCTGTCAAACGCGCGTTAAATTATATTGAAAATAATTTTGACGTGATAGTGATCGAGGGAGCGGGCAGTCCGGCGGAAATAAATTTAAATGATTCTGAGATAGTTAATATGAGAGTTGCGCGCGAGGCGGACGTGCCTGTGTTGTTAGTGACGGACGTTGACCGGGGCGGATCGCTTGCGTCGATTTTAGGGACGTTAGATATTTTAGATATAACTGGAGATAAAGAGCGCGTGAAGGGCGTTGTGTTTAATAAATTTCGCGGCGACCCTGATTTATTTAAACCGGCGGTTAAATGGCTTGAGGATAATTATAAAATTAAGACTGCCGGAGTGCTGCCTTACGTGAGCGGCGCGGCGATTGCCGGCGAGGACTCGTTAAGCATTAAATGGGATAATAAAATCAGTTCTGACATTGCAATAGGCGTAATAAGATTTCCGAGCGTGTCGAACTTCACGGACTTGGACGCGTTAGATTTCGAGAACGATATTTCGTTGATAGGCATTGACGAGGACACGCCTGAAAAATTATTTAATAATCTTGACGCTGTTATCTTGCCCGGGTCTAAAAATTCTATGCGCGACATGGCCTGGCTTGTTAAGACGGGGCTGGCTGATAAAATTAAAAATTTATATAAGCGCGGCTGTTTTGTGCTTGGCTTGTGCGGCGGCTATCAGATGCTGGGCGCGAGGTTATTAGATCCTGACTTGCGAGAAAATGCGGAGCTTAAAGAAATTGACGGGCTTAATTTATTGCCCTGCGAGACGGATTTTATTTCTCAGGACAAGCGCACGGCTTTGGTCTCAGGAAATTTTAAATTTGATAATAATATTAAAGTCACGGGCTACGAGATTCATTTCGGCCGGACTAAAATTTTAGAAAATGATTTAGGCGTGAATAATTTATTTGAAATTGAAGGACGAGGCGAGGGCGCGGCTCGTGAAGACTTGAGCGCAGCAGGAACGTATCTGCACGGAGTTTTAGATAATGACGAGTTCAGAGCTTACTGGCTTAATAAAATTAGAATTGCTAGAGGCTTTAGCGCGAGAAATTTTGTCGACACGCGGGCGATTAAAGATAAAGCTTATAATTTATTAGCCGACTCGATGCGCGAAAATTTGGACATGAAATTTATTTTTAATTTAATGGGAATGTAAATTTAAAATTATTTTAAAATAGCGGGAGATAATCCCGTCATTTTTATATTAAAATATTTTCGAGGTGATTGAATGTTAAGGCCGTTAATAGATATGCTGATGACTTTATTATTATTGTTGTCGATGGCGTGGGAGTTAGTCGGGCCGGCGTGGGCTGACTTGTGCTATAAATTATTTAAAATTGAAGTTGACGGCTATGAAATAGCTCCGCTTGCTCATGAAGTTTTAGGAATTTTATTAATAATTTTATTTTTCTGTCACTTGTGGCTTAATAGATACTGGCTGAAAAATTTATTTAAGGGCAGATATAACGTTTCGCGTTTTGTGCTTGCGCTGTTTAATGTTTTATTAATAGCAGATGTTTTATTTTTATTGATCAGCGGCGCTGCAATTTCTAAAAGTTTATTTATTAATTATAAGTTTGATTTTAATCTGGCGTTCGCGAGGCCGGCGCATATATTAGCGTCGTACTGGGGCTATGTGATAATGAGCTTTCACGTTGGACTTTACTGGAAGGTGATGAGCGCGATGATGAAAATTAAATTTAAAAGTTTATATTTAAATTTATTAGCTTTATTATTTATGGCTTACGGAGCGCACGCGTTTATTAGGCGGAATTTTTTTGATTATATGTTTTTAAGATCGCAGTTCGTATTTTTTAATTACGAAGAGCCGCTGATATATTTCTTGCTTGATTATATAGCTATAATGATTTTGTTCGCGTGTCTGGGACATTATTTGATGCTAATTTTTAAAAAATTAAAAATTTAAAATTTAAAATAAATTTAGGAGATGAAAATTAGTTGAACTGGTCGGGAATAATTATAGGCGTTGTGTCGTTTATAATAATCGGCGCGTTTCATCCGGTTGTGATTAAGGGCGAATATTATTTTGGATATAAAATCTGGCCGGTGTTTTTAGTGTTGGGCTTGATTGCCGGAGCTTTGTCGTTATTAACTGAAGATTATACGCTCTCGGGAATATTAGGAATTTTAGCGTGCGTATTGCTCTGGTGCATTAAGGAGCTTAAAGAGCAGACGGAGCGCGTTAAAAAAGGCTGGTTCCCTAAAAATCCCAAGCGCGAACGCGAGTATGAAGATTAAAGAGGAGTGGTGTTGAATTGCAGTATATAGATTTAAAAATTGATGATGATATAGCTTTAATAAAATTTAACAGGCCGGAAGCTTTGAACGCGCTTAATAAATTAATGCTTGATGAATTTGAAGAGGCGTTAATTAAAACTTTAAACGATAAAGATATTAAGGGCGTAATCTTGACCGGCGAGGGCAAAAGTTTTATAGCCGGAGCTGATATTGCAGAATTTTTGGACATGAACGCGCATGACGCGGTGAGCTTCGCTGAGTTCGGACAAAATAATATTTGCGGCAGGATTGAGAACGCGCCTAAGCCTGTTATAGCTGCGATAAATGGTTATTGCATGGGCGGCGGAAATGAAATTGCTATGGCTTGCGATATAAGACTTGCAAGTTCTGACGCAGTGTTTAGCCAGCCGGAAGCGGCGATAGGAATTTTGCCGATGTGGGGAGGCTTCAGGCGTTTAATCAGGCTTGTTGGCTTGGGCAGAGCTAAAGAATTAATTTTGACGTGCCGGAGAGTTAAAGCTGACGAGGCGTTAAGCATCGGGCTTGTTAATAAAATTGTTGAAGATAAAAATAATTTGCTTGACGAAGCTTATATTATACTTAAAAATATTTTAGCCAACGCGCCGATTGCTGTGAAGCTCGGCAAGGCTGCTTTGAATTACGCAGCTGAGTTTAATATTCACGATGCGAACGATCTTGAGCGTAAGCTGAGCAATATTTTATTCGCGAGCGAGGACAAGCGCGAGGGAGTGAAAGCCTTTATTGAGAAGCGCAGGGCTGAGTATAAGGGCGAGTAATTTATTATAAATAAAGGAGCGTGTGTTAGTTATGCTGAAAAATTTTGTTTTAGCATTAGTGTTAGTTAATTTGTTTGCGGTGAGCGCGTTTGCCGCGAAGGCCGACGTATTCTTTACTAAAGATATTAGTCCGGCGGGCTTAATGGCGATTTATGAAAAATTAGGCCGCGAGGCGACGGGCAAGGTTGCTGTGAAATTAAGCACGGGCGAGGCCGGCAATAATCATTATCTTGATCCTAATTTAATTAAGGATTTAGTTCAGAAAGTGAACGGCACTATAGTCGAGTGCAATACGGCGTACGGCGGTTCGCGCGCTGCGACGGCGATGCACAGACAGGTAATTGAGGATCACGGCTTTAATAAGATTGCCAAAGTCGATATTATGGACGAAGAGGGCGAAATTAATTTGCCGGTTGAGAACGCCAAGCATTTAGTTAATGGAAATTATGTCGGCGGACATTTTAAAGATTATGATTTTTATTTAATCTTGACGCACTTTAAGGGACATCCCATGGCCGGACTCGGCGGAGCGATTAAAAATATCTCTATAGGGATCGGCTCGGCTCACGGTAAAGCTGTAATTCACAGCGCGGGAAAGGACGTCGGCAGAGTTTTATGGAACACGGCGCAGTATCCGTTCTTGGAGTCAATGGCTGAAGCGGCGAAGGCTGTATCAGACAGTTTAGATCACGGCAAGCGCATTATGTATATCAGCGTTATGAATCACTTGAGCGTTGACTGCGACTGCGTGTCTAATCCGGCCAAGCCCGACATGCATGATATAGGAATACTCGGCTCGCTTGACCCGGTCGCGTTGGATCAGGCCTGCGTTGATTTAGTTTATAAAGCTCCGGACGGACATTCTTTAATCGAGAGAATGGAGAGCAGACACGGCATTCATACTATAGAGCACGCCGAAGCAATCGGCCTTGGCACTCGCGATTATAATTTAATTAGCATTGATTAAGATTTAAGATTTAAGATTTAAGAATTTAATTTAAAAAATGTTGAAGCGCGAGGCCGTCTATTTATTTTATTATTTTACTTTGCAGTTTGAGCAGATAGTTTATTATTGGATTTTGGGAATGGCGATCGGCTCGTTTATCTCTGTGTTCTGCAAAGATAAAATTCATAATTTATTTGGCTCAATGCGGGATAAAAAGCTTGGCCTGCTTGGAATTATTCCGGCCTGTATATTAGGCATAGCATCGCCTTTGTGCATGTACGGCACTATTCCGATAGCAGCATCTTTTTATAATAAAGGAATGCGCGAGGACTGGCTCGCATCGTTCATGACGGCCTCGATCTTATTAAATCCCCAGTTAATAATTTACAGCGCGGCGTTAGGACGCACGGCTTTAATAGTGCGCATAGCGTCGTGCTTTTGCTGCGGCGTTGCTGCCGGACTTTTAATTTATATATTTTATTTTAATAAAAATAAATTTTTCTTTAACTTTTCAGGCTTTTACGAAATTTCTAATCGAGATACTGATCATAATTTATTAATTAGATACTTAAAAAATTTTTATAGAAATATTAAGGCCACGGGCTTTTGGTTTATTTTGGGAATATTTTTGACGGCTTTATTTATGCGTTATGTTCCGGCGGAGAGCTTCGCAAAATTATTTGGGCGGCGCAGCGGCTTTGGAGTTTTAATGGCGGCGACTATCGGCGTGCCGCTTTACGCGTGCGGCGGCGGGACGATCCCGTTATTGCAGCAATGGCTCGCGGGCGGAATGAGTTTAGCCGGAGCGAGCGCGTTCATGATCACCGGCCCTGCGACTAAGATCACAAATCTCGGCGCGTTGAAAATAATTTTAGGCTTAAATCATTTTATAATTTATTTATTATTTATAATGCTTTACTCGCTGATTAATGGCTTAATAGTTGACTTGCTTGTGTAAAAAATTTTTGAGGCAATGCGTAAGTGAAAAAAATTTTGTGAGCAGAGAAATTTTTGAAAAAATTTTTAAAATTATTTGCTATAATTTTTAAAAATTAATTAATAATGCTTATATAAAATTAAGTATAAAATGCGGGGCGATGAAATGATGGAGGCTGAGCGTGAGCTTGAGCTTTGGAGTTCGTTTAAAAATAATAATGATTTAAATGCTCGCGAGGAGCTTATTGTCGCCTATCGTCCTTTGGTATTTTGGATCGCAAAGAAAATTAATTTTAATAAAAATAATAATAATTTAAGTCAAGATTTAATTCAAGAGGGAATGCTCGCGCTTATTCATGCGGTTGATAAGTTCGAGCCGGAACGCGGATTTAAGTTCGCGACTTATGCCTTTCACAGAATACGCGGCCAGATGATAAATATGCTTGAGCGGAGCGAGAAGCGTGCGCCGCTGCCTGTCGCTGATGAAATTTTAGAATTTTATGATAATAATAATGATAATTTTGAACGGGATGATGACTGGCTGAATGTGAGCGAGATTATTTCGCGCTTGCCCGGGCGCGAGGCTGAAGTCGTCTCGGCTTTATTCTTTGAGCATAAAGAGCCGAAAGATATTGCGAGCGAGAAGAAGATTGATATTAGCCATGTATATAGATTAAGACGCGCGGCGGTCGCAAGAATAAAATTGTGGCTCGGCCTTGCCTAATTTAATTATTAAAACGTGATAATTAATTAGATTAGATTAAAGGAGCCGGTTAAAATAAATAATAAACTTGATAAGAAGGCTGCGGGAGTTATAAGATGGCTTGAAAGATTTCAGCATGAATATAAATCCGGAGCTATAGAGAGCGCGTTAATGGATGCGGAGTGCGCGAGGGCGGATCTCGAGGCGTTAAGGCAGGACGTTTGGTCAAGCGTTGACGCAAAAGTTAATAGAGTTAATAAATTTAATTTTAAAATTTTTAATATAGCCATAGCTGCTTTGATTTTAATTTTGATGACGGCGGCTCCGGCGAGAAATTTAAATAATATTAAGCCTGAAGAAATTAAAATTGAGAGCAAGAATGAGATTGAGCTTAAAGCTGAAAATAAAAATAAAATTAATTTAAATAATAATAATAAAATTGAAAAAAATATCGTAAAATTAAATAATAATAATTTAAATAAAAATTTAGCAAATAAAAAAGTTAAAGCAGCAAAAGCTTATAAGCCTGAGAAAAATATTAAAGCTGCTAATATAGCTGTAAAGGCTGAGAAAAATTTAAAAGTTCTGCCGTATGACAAAATGTTTTCGCTGCTGGAGACCGGCTCGAGAGCTTTGCGGGGCAGTTCGGCAATAGAGATAAAATAATTTAAAAGGAGCGGGCATTTGTTGAGATTAATTAAGTTTAGTAAATATATTTTTGTTGTGTTAATATTCGCGCTGTTTATCGCGCCTGTTTACGCGGCCGATGATGCCGAGAGCGTGAATGAGAGCCTGCCGGATTTAGTTGTGACGTTTGTCGGCGTGTCCGGTAATAGTCAAATTACGTCTGAATATATTTTGGGCGTTGTGAACACTAAGTACGGCGAGAAATTAAACCGTGAGACTTTGCAGAAAGATATTGAAGCGATTTATAATCAGGGATTTTTCGCGTTTGTCGATGCTGATTTAAGAAATGAAACGACTTCGGACGGCAAGGACGGAGTGTCTGTAACGTTCACGGTTCAAGAGAATCCGATAATAGACTCAATAAGCTTCAGCGGCAACACGATTTATAAAGACGAGCAGTTAATGAAAGAAGTTTTCTCGCAGGTCGGAACTGTCTTTAATCGTGAATTTTTTAAAAATGATTTAGATAGAATACAAGAGAAATATCATAAAGACGGCTATGTTATGGTTCGTGTTGCGGACGTGCAGGTCAGCGGCGGCGATATTAATGTTATAATAACCGAGCCTCGGGTCGGCGATGTTATAATTCAGGGCAATAAAAAGACAAAGACTAAAGTTATAAGGCGCGAAATAAAATTAAAGAAGGGCGATTTATTTAACGTAAATCACTTCAGGCATCAGTTAGGCAAGCTTCAGGGCTTGGGATATTTTGAAGATGTAAATGTCGGTTTTGATCAGAGCGACGCTGAAGCAAACATGGTTGATGTAATTTTAACTGTAAAAGAGAAGCGCACGGCGTCGATAGGCGTTAATGTAGGCTACGGTTCTGAGAGCGGCTTGAGCGGCGGCTTGACCTACGGCGATACTAATTTATGGGGCTTGGGCTATAATTTTGAAGTCGGCTTCGACGAGGGCGACGAGGCGAGCTACTGGATAACGCTTGCGAGTAATTATATGGACTATAAGACTTATGCTTGGAATGTAGGCTTTAGATACAGGACTTATGACGACAGATATTATTATAAGCAGTCTAAAAGACAGTTTGAGTATGACGAGAAGAGCTGGAGCGTTTTTGCGGGCGTTGGCAAAAAGTTTAGGAACGAGGCTTGGAGCTGGTACTTCACTGTACAGCGCGAGGACACTGATTATAGCCATGTACACAGAGCGATACCCGGCTATACGGATGATTTAACGCCGTGGGAAGGCGTGAACCAGACTTTCGGACTGCAGCTGACTTACGACAAGCGCGACCCGTATGTGTCATATCCCAAGGGCTTTGTGTGGGACACTAATATAGAGCAGGCCGTGAAAGTTTTGGGCGGCGAATTTAATTATACTAAGTACTGGACGCAGATGCGCTATTACGCGTCGTTGAATAAATTTTTTGACGGCTTGTTTAATATCGACGGCGGCTGGACGGAGGACAACCCGTTAATATTGGCCGCAAGAATAAGAGCCGGCAGTGCGTCGAAAAAAGAATTGCCAGCTTTTGCGCGTTACTCGCTCGGCGGAATAAATTCTTTGCGCGGATATAACAGCAGATATTTTGAGGGCAGCAATATGTTATTAGGAAATTTTGAATTGAGAGTGCCTATTAACGCAAACTTCTCGCTTGTTGGATTTTATGACGTAGGACGTGCTGACGAGAGTTTTAAATTTAAAGACTTTCACGATGACTACGGCGTCGGTGTGAGAGTTAAAACGCCGTTCGGAAATCTGCGCGTTGACTACGCGAAAGGCGACGAGGAGAACCGAACTTATTTTGGCTTTGGCGAAATGTTTTAATTTTAATATAAATAAATTTAATTATCGCGTTGTTAAGATTATTAGCGGCGCGGTAATTTTTTTATGCTTAAATTTAATTTTAATAAATGCTTGCAGTGCTGAGTTAAAGATTTCAGGCGAGCTGCCAAAATGGCTGAGAGAGCCGGTGAATAGAAGTTTAAGCGCGGTGTGGGCTGAGATTCCGGATGATGATAATATAGATAAGCTTGAGACTTTAAAGCTTGTCGCGTCGCGATTGTTTGCGGGCTATCGCATTGAAGTTATTAATAAAAATAATTTAGAAATAAAATTTTATAAATTAAATTTAAATTTAAAATGGCAAGTAAAGTTTATTGTGCCGGAATTAAGAGATATGGCGTTAAGCTGGTTTAATAAAGATATAGCCGGTCTTGACGCTGAGATTTTAAATTTAATAAATAATTTGCCGGTTGAAGCTTTGTCTTGGGCTGACGACGCGTTAAAGTCTGAGCTGGGAAAAATTATTAACGCGAGGCTCGCCGGCTGGGACTTTAACGCGCAGGTAAATATAAATAATAAATTAAATATTTTAAATATATTTTTCAGGCCGTCGCAGGCTTTAGTTTTAGCTATAAAGCCGAGTTTATACTCGCGGACTATTCCTGTTATGTTTAAGTCTGATTTAGAGGCAAAATTAATCCCGGGTCTGTCGCCGTTAATAGGCTTGCCTGTCGCGTGGGCTGAGCAGCATAGAGAAGACATAGAGCAGGCCGCGCGGGATTTTTTAGAAGATAGAAATTCTGTTGATAATATGAAAGCGAGTGCGAACGTAAAATTTAAACCGGCAGCCGTTGCGGACTTAGAGGCGCGGGTTGACAGCGACAGATTTTTATTTCAGGTCTGGGTCGCAGCTTATGCCGGAATTAAAGACAAATATCCGGAAGCCGGAGTATTTTTCGGCTGGAACATGGCGCATTTATTTGATTTTAAATTTAAATTTAATTTAGAGCTTTATGCTGAAGCAATTATCGAGTTCGGAGACTGGGATTTTACAGGGCGTTTAGGCGCGCGTTATGAATTGTTTAATGATTTATGGGCGGGCGTCGAGGGCGAGTGGCCGCATGATTTATTATTTGCAAGAATTTACTGGGGCAGCTATAAGCCGAAAAGATTTTACGCGTGGTGGCGGGTGAATTTAAACGATGATCACGGCCATGAGGGCGCGTTAGGCTATAGGCTTAATGATCATATTGCAATCGAAATTTATTATGACGGAATTAAACATGACAAGTTAGGATTACGAGGCCAGTGGTCTTTATAAAATTTTAAAATTAAATTTATAATATAATAAATTAAATTATTTTAATTTAAAATCGAAAAGGAATGTTAAAAATTAAAAATAATTTTGAGTTTAGCTTGGCCGAGCTCGGAGAAAAATTAGACTTAAAAGTTTTCGGCAACGGCTCGCGAAAAATTTATAAAATCGTGTCGCCGGAGCACGCGGATGAAAATGCGCTGTGTGCGATATGGGACGAACACGCAGCGTTGAGCTTGAATAAAAATATAGCTTTAATCGCGCCCGAAAGTTTATTAAAATCTTGCGGCAATGACGGCTTGATTTGCGACAAGCCCCGCGAGATCATGCCAAAAGTTTTAGCGATATTTAATAATAATAAAAATTTAAAATTAAAAGGCGTTGACGCGAGAGCCTGCGTGTCTGAGCAAGCTTTAGTAGATGAAAATGCTTATGTCGCAGCGTTTGCAGTTGTCGAGGCCGGAGCTGTGATAAAGGCCGGAGCAAAAATTTTGGCCGGAGCTTATATCGGCGCGGATTGCATAGTCGGCGAGAATAGCATAATCGAGCCTCGGGCTGTGTTAATGAGCGGCGTTAAAGTCGGCAAAGACTGTTTGCTTCATGCGGGCTGCGTTATTGGATGTGACGGGTTCGGCTTTGTGCCTGGTGAAAATGGGCCGGTGAAAATTCCTCAGACCGGCGGCGTGACTATCGGCGATAATGTTGAAGTCGGTGCGTGTACGACTATCGATAGAGGCACGTTGGACGACACTGTAATTAATTCAAATACTAAAATAGATAATCAAGTGCAGATAGGCCATAATGTTAAAATCGGCAAGGGCTGTATAATTTGTTCGATGTCGGGCATTGCCGGAAGCTCTGAGTTAGGCGACGGCGTTATCTTGTCAGTTCAGGCCGGAGTTACGGATCATGTTAAGGTTGGAGACGGCGCGGTGATTGCTGCAAGAAGCGGCGTGACCAACGACGTAAAAGTCGGCGCGGTGATGTCGGGCTTCCCGCTTCAGCCTCACAATGACGCGAAGCGCAGTTTGATTTTATTTACGAGACTGCCGGAATTATTTAAACGCGTTAAAGATTTAGAGAAGAAAGTTAATTAATTATGAA
>JAFSNU010000185.1 GCA_017447325.1 Synergistaceae bacterium
CATTAAAAATACTAATATAAATATTCCCGTGCCGCTTAATAAGCCTAACGGCGCAGTGTTAAAGCCGCCCGTCCTGCTCGCAACGCTGAAAAATAACGCGTTCCATATAGTGCGCGATAACGGCAGATCTCTTAACGAGTGCGCCCGCTCAGACAGATAAATTAAGAAAGTGCCGACTATTATCAGCCAGAAAGTAACTTGAACTGCTAATAACGACCGCCCCGGGATTTTCTCGCGCTTAAATATAAAGTTCCAGATATCCCGCAAAATTATAAAGCCAAGGCCGCCTAATATTACTAAAAGCATTATCACGCCCGACACCGCAAGGCCGCGCACATAAGGCGTTAAATTATAGCTAAATAAACTAAAGCCAGCATTGCAAAACGCGCTCACGCTGTGAAAGGCCGCGTATCTAAACGCCCGTATCGGCTCGAAAGATTTAGCAAACGCCCAGTATAACGGGATAATGCCTATAATCTCTATCAAGACTGAAATAATGCAGACTTTTATTATGTCTCTATAATCACGAGTTATAATAAACGTGATTAAACTCATTATTCCCAGGCCGCCGCATTGAATTAACACAGTCAAAACTATCTGCATCACATACGGCACTTGGGCAAAGTCAATGACAGTCAGGCCGGTTGTGCAGACTGCCGACACAGACGTAAATAAAGCGTCAAGCAAGCTTAAATTTAAATTATAATAAAAATTGCCTAACGCCCATAACAATAAGCTTCCCGCCGTGATAAGCGACAGGAAGCCCAATAAAACGGCATAATTTAAATTAAAATTCTTATTTTCCAAAATTTCTAACTATTTCACGCGTGCGACTAAAGCCTTAAAGGCATTCTTGTCATGAATTGCAAGCTCGGCCAGCATCTTGCGGTTAATATTAATTCCGGCCTTTTTAAGCCCGTTCATGAACACGCTGTAGCTCATTCCCTCGGCTCTGACGGCTGCGCTGATTCTCGTGATCCATAAGCGTCTAAAATCGCGCTTCTTACGCTTGCGATCCGCATACGCGCGGCTTAAAGCTGCTAAATAAGCTTCACGGGCTCTGCGATATACATTCTTGTGCTGTCCCCAATAGCCCTTAGTAATCTTAAATAACTTCTTGCGCTTTGCGTTGCTCACTGACGCGCCCTTAACTCTCATTTATAATCAATTCCTTTCTAATCTTTTAAATTAATTATTATACGGCAATAAATGATTCATCTGCTCCATGAGCGTGTCAGTCACGTATCCGGTCTGTCTCAAGTTACGCAGTCTCTTCGCGCCTTTATGCACCATAATATGAGAGCGGCCTGACTTGCGATAAGCCAGTTTCCCGGTTCCAGTCCTGAAGAAGCGCTTCTTTGCGCCCGAATGCGATTTCAGTTTCATTTTAGGCATGATATACCGTCTCCTTATTTATATTTAATATTTTAATCAAGCTCTAAATCTAAATCTTCTTTAAATATCTTATTCTCGATTTTATTATCTAAAATCTCAGGCTTTTTAACTTTATTAGCTTTATTAGCCTTTACAGCTCCGGAACTTTGAGCAAGCGGCGTTAATAAAATCCGCATATAACGCCCTTCCATTTGAGGCGTGCCCTCGCACTTGCCGCACTCCGTACACTCAGCTATAACTCTGTTCAAGACTTCCTCGCCGCGGTTTAAAAACGCCATCTCTCGTCCCCTGAAGAACACCGAGACCTTTACTCTATGGCCGTCAATTAAGAAATTCTTAATCGCCTTAAGCTTAAAGTCAAAATCATGCTCGTCGATCTTAGGCCGCATCTTCATCTCTTTTAGAGCTTGAACCTTCTGCTTCTTCCTCGCGTCCTTCTCCTTCTTCTGGAGCTGGTATCTATACTTGCCATAGTCCATTATACGGCACACCGGCGGTTTTGCCATCGGCGCAACTTCGACTAAATCAAGCGACCTCTCAATCGCCATGTGTATCGCGATATTAACATCAGTTTCGCCGACCTTAACGCCGTTCTCGTCAACAAGCAACACGCTTGGAGTTACAGCTGCTATCTCTTCGTTTACGCGCGGAGCGTCCTCTTCATTCCTGGGCAATATAAGCCTCGCCTTCCTTATTATATTTATAATAAAACAGGCTGACAGTAATATACACGTCAGCCCGTCAAAATTTTATAATTAAATTATTTAATTTTCTAATCTCAACAGGCCCGACAATAAATTAATTTCTCTAATCATCGTTCAGGCGGGAAATTCTTTCAAATCTCCGCTTTAATTAATACTTGCGTAATATAGCATAAAACTTTCTAATTTGCAAATTTAATTTAAATTTATTTAAGCCGAATATATATTAAAAAGTATTTTAATATTTAAAGTTTGAGAGCATGAAGGAGGCAAATTTTATGCCGAGTATGAGCATATCGGGCATAGTGTCCGGAGTGGACTGGGAAGGCATGATCACGACGATGGTCGAAGCTGCTCAAAAGCCCGCTCAAGTTCAGATTAACAAGCGAATAAATTTAACTAATAAAAAGTCCTTATTCGAAGAGATGCAGGAACTCGCCGAGAAATTGCAGAAGAGCACTACAGCACTGCGTCTCGAGTCAACTTATAAAGCAAAGAAAGTTGAGACCGAACGCATAGACAGCTCAGGCTCGGCCAAGGGCGTTTTAACGGCGAAAGTCAACGCCGACGCTCAGGCCGGTGTCTATACAGTCAAAGTCAATCAGCTTGCGCAGGCTCACACAAGACGTTCAACAAGAATAGAGGGCAACTCCAACGACTTATTAAAAGAGTACGCTGACACGACTTTGTGGTTCACGCAGAACGGACAGCGCACCGGCGTCACAATCTCAGACGACGAGACGTTAGAGTCTTTAAGCTCCAAAATTAATAATACTATTAAGACTTTAAATAATCCCATGACGTTCACGGCCTCGGCAATCGACGGGCGATTAATTATCAAGAGCGACGAACAGGGCGAGGGCAACGTCAAAACGTCCAACGCTAACGCAATTACTTATGACGGCTCAGGCTACACGACTTTGCCCGTGAGCGTTGACATCGACAACCTCAGCGACGGCGACTTCACTATCACAGACGGCAACAAGACTTATACATACGGCACTGACTTTGACATCGTTGACGGCAATAAAATTAGATGGAAGTTAAAAGACACTAAAGCGATTAAAGCCGGCGACGAGTACACGCTTAAATATAAGGCAGCTGTGAACGACGTTTACACGACAGGCGCAATAACTCGCGGCTCTGGCAATATCGACACAAGCGACGCGTTTAACTTCACGCCTTATCAAGATGAGACGCTCGCAGGCAGGATGACAATTACTGATGCCGAGGGCTTTACGTATAATTACGGCACTGACTTTGACGTTATAATCAACACTGACGGCACGCGCTCTATTCGATGGCTTAAGTCAAGCAATGCGTCAAGACCGGACGAGGGCGTGAGCTATAATATTAATTACACGGCGGGTAATACAATACCATATAGTGCTACAGTTAATTCAATAGGTGCAACTTCTGGAGGATATTATCTCAGCAATATATTAAGGCTCAAAACAACCGGTTCAAGCACAGAACTGAAATATGAAGACATTAAAGATAATTTAAGTACTTACAATATTTCAGTTACTGACGGCAGCAAAACGTATACATATGGAACGGATTTTGACATAGTAAAATATGATGGCAACAATACTAGTTATGAAGGCTATGCCAGAATAAGATGGTTAAGTAGCGTAGGAAGTAGTTATCCGTCATCTTGCACCGTGAATTATTTACATCCGATCGACGGCAACGAGACTTTTGATTTAGACGTCACGCGCGGCAACGAGGACAGATTCAGCGAGACAACTTCAACTTTAACCGGCGTGATTAACAGCAACACGGCGACTATTTCAGCGACAAAGACCGACTCCGACGGCAATATCAACACTACTAATTATACGCAGGGTTCGGACTTTGAGTTAATTCAGGATGAGACGACAGGTGAGTTAAGCGTTAAATGGCTTAATGATTTAAGATGTCCAGCCGCGGGCGACGGTTACAAGCTCACTATCAAGACTACTCAGACTGACGGCACTGACGGCGAAGATATAACTTTAAGCGGCATCAAGACTAATAACGACACTGACAGATTGTCGGCAACGTTCACGCTCACGGGTTCGGACAGGACTAAATACTACGAGGGCATAGACTACACTTTAACGTCTGCAACGGACGGCACGCCGGCGAGCATTAAATGGAACGCTAACTCAACTTGGCTCATGCCGGACCCGGGCGAGACTTTAACTTTCACGGTCGCGGGAGTTGGCGGCAGCGCGACTGTTTACACTGCGACGCGCACAGACAGGGACATAATAGATTTAAAAGATTACGGCTTCACTCAGGCTCAAGGCTCTATAAGCTCTGTAGCTTACGGCGAGACAAGCACGACAGACTTCAGCGATTTAGGTCTCAGCTCTGCAACGCCAGACTACAGCGCGGACACAGCGAATTTCACCATGTCATGGGACAATAATCAAAGCTCATTGCTTGAAACTCACTCGAATTTGCCGTCAAGCGGGGCAAGCTTGACTTATACTTACAGGCACGCTACGAACAAATTCCAGATTGACGACGACGGCTCCGGCTTGTTGCAAGCTTTAGGATTTAAGAACGCGGACGGCAGCGACGTCACTGACGCAGAATATTACACAGAGGCTAAAAACGCTGAGATAGAGATTGACGGCGAGGAGTACTCGCTCGCAAGCAACGAACTTGAATACGAGAACGATATATTAAACGGCGTCAAAATGGAGCTTAAGGGCAC
>JAFSNU010000186.1 GCA_017447325.1 Synergistaceae bacterium
AGAAAGTTCAACTAAACGGCTCGAACTCAGAAGCAGAACATCTGCTTTGTGATTAATTTTATTATATCACATTAAGCGGACTTCTCTTCTGAAAGTTAAAAAATATTTTTTTAATTTTAGAAAGGAAGTTTTTATTATGACAAGTATTATTAACAACGCATTCGAGGCAGTTAAAACTGCGGCAAATCATGGCGAGCAGGTTAAGGCGTTAAACACTTTAAAAGTCACGGAGCTTAGGGAACTTGCGAAATGGCAGAGCATAAGGCTCACCGGCAAGACGCGCAAGGCCGACATCATCGAGGCGGTTATCGACGGCATGAGACAGAACGTTATTCATTTCATGGAGAACGCCATGCTCGGCACGCGCAAATCACTTAATATTACGCGCGAGAACTTGAACGAGAATTTGAACTCGGCTTATCTCGACAATGGCTACTCGTTCACGCCGGAGACTATTAAAACTTTCGCGAAAGCATTTTACAATATCGAGCTTGGCCAAGGCGACGCGTTAGATTTAGCCCGCGAGTTCTTAACGAAGATTAACAGCAAAATCTTTAAGTTAGTTGCGCATTTCGATGAACTTGATGAGGCCGAGGCTGTGGTTGACGAGTTCGAGAATAAGCAGAGCAAAGAAGAGCCGCGCGTAGTCAGCCGGCCGCTCACGGAAGAGATAACCGATGAAGTAGCCGAACGCGTCAATGCTCAAGAAGACGCAGCGGAAGTTAAGTCTGAAGCAAAATTAGCGGCGTGCGAGAGCTTTAGCGAAGTTATTAATTTTGTAAAAGAAAATAAATTGACGGCGAATGAGTTTTACGCGCTCGCTGACAAAAGTATGCAAGGCTTGGAGCGCAAAGGTCTTTACGAAATGGCCGTTTATTACTGCGAGGCGCATGATTTATTACTTGATACTAAAAAGCCTTATATGGCGCGCATAGACGAATTATTTGACGAGCTTGTCCCGTCAAGCGGCGCGGCTGATAGTTTAGCCGGAGAGTTAGTCAGAGCTGTATCAAGAATTGGCTATAGATATTATAACGACGGCGACTGGTTAGGCATAGACGGCGGACGCGAGACGGTCAATCCGGCGGCAAGATTTTTAAGAAAATACGGCGATAAAAATATTGCGGATATTATAAAAGCCCTTTGGACGGATATTAACGAGCGCGATTATGAGCGTCATTTATCAAGATTAGTTTTTTACGTTGTAAATTATATCGAGGCTAATGATAATTTTAAAAATTTAAAGACTGAAACTATAGACGACTGCCGCGACCCTGAGCAAGATTTTGACGACGAAGAGAGCAGCTATGATGCGGAGCGCTGCGAGTATACTTACGAGTTTAAGCCTTTTGAGTTTGCTGATACGAAAGGAGGCGAGCCTCAAAGTTTAGCGGAGCAGTACGATAAATTAAAAGAGCAGTATTCTGATAGCTTAATGTTATTTAAAGTCGGCAATGTTTATAAAGCATATGGGGATGACGCGAAAATTACAGCAGATAAAATCAATATTGCCTTGTACGCTCCAACGTCAGACACCCCGCTGCTTTCAGCCGAAATTCCCGCTCACGCGATAGATTTTTACGCGAATGCTTTACGCAAAAGAGGCTCAAAGGTAGTCGTGTTTGACAAGCCGCTTAATTGTATATTTCAAGAGATGAAAGAGGCGGCCTAATGAATATTAATTTTATCGCATATGACATTGTCAATATGGCCATTGACTGGTGCAAAAAGAACGATTGTCTTGACCACGCTGAATATATCGAGGCTAATAGGCGCGAGTTGTTTAAAAAGTTCAGGCCGATATGCGAGGATTTTATTTTAAATATAATTTACGACCCGAACATGCTCATTGACACGAGCAAATTACGCGACAGAACACCGGTCTTAGAGCGATTTTTTCAAGACGATATTTATACGCTCGGAGACGTTGAAGATTTTCAGGCTGCGAGATTAGCGGAGGTTGTATTAGAATGAGTGAAATAAAATTAAAGCCGTGTCCGTTTTGCGGGGGCGAAGCAGAAATCCAAAACAGAGGGATTGTTTGGGTCGCTATTTGCAAGAGCTGCGGAGCTGTAACGACTTTTATGCCGACAGAGCAGCGGGCTGCTAATATATGGAATAAACGGGATAAACCGACGCATTGGCATATAAAGCTGAAATTTGAGCCGTGTCCATTCTGCGGGAATACAATTCCGGAGTTTCATAAGCCATTATGCAAAAAACAGTATACCGTGCGTTGCGTTAATTATCTTTGTGGCGTTCATATCGCCTATCAAAGCACAAAACAAAAAGCTAAAGAAATTTGGGACAGGAGAGTTTAAAATGGAGAGTAAAGCATTAGAGGCTATAAATAATAATTCAGGTTGGACGCGTGAAGAGATAGACACGATAAAGCGCACTGTTGCAAAAGGTGCGACCGACGACGAGCTGAGAATGTTTTTACACTTGGCCAGCTCTTACGGACTCGATCCGTTCGCGCGGGATGTCTGGTTCATTAAAGATAAAAGCGGCAACCCGATTATAATGACATCACGAGACGGCTATATAAAAATTGCAAATTCACACGCGGCTTATGACGGCATTGAGGCTGACGTTG
>JAFSNU010000187.1 GCA_017447325.1 Synergistaceae bacterium
ATTATTCGACGAACCTACAAGTGCGCTTGATCCGGAGATGATCGGCGAAGTTTTAGACGTTATGAAAGAGCTTGCGGACGACGGCATGACGATGTATTTAGTCACGCATGAAATGGGATTTGCGCGTGAAGTCGCCGACCGTGTTTTATTTATTGATCAAGGCGTGATAGCTGAGGCCGGAACGCCCGAAGAAGTTTTTGATCATCCTAAGACGCCGCGAGCCATAGAATTTTTGTCTAAAGTTTTAAGGCGTTAAATTATTAATTATTATGCGAAGCTTAAAATTATTTTTAATTTTAAATTTATTTATAGCTTTAAATGCTTTAAGTGCTTTAGCTGCTGAGAATGCAAAGATCTCGAGGAGCGACATCGCCGAGATAGTTCGTGGAGCGTCGCGGGGCGAGGCCGAAGCTCAGTGCGCATTAGGCATAATGTATTTAGGCGGCGTGAGCGTTAAGCAGGACGACAAGCAAGCATTTAATTATATTAAGCAGGCTGCTGACAAAGGCGTTGAGTTCGCGTTATATCAGACTGGCTTGATGTACGCTCGAGGGCGGGGCGTGAACAAAAATTTAAATCAAGCTATAAAATATTTAAATAAAGTTTTAAGTTTAAATTACGACTTCGCGCCGTATGCTAATTATGAGCTTGGATTAATTTATGAAGCTCAAAATAATTTAAAGCAAGCGTTTAATTATTATAAAAATTCGGCGGACAACGGCTACGCTCCGGCGCAATGCGTGACAGGCCTTTTATATGCCGAGCGTAAAGACTATAAGCAAGCCGAATTTTATTTCAGCCAAGCTGCGACTCAAGGCGATTTGGACGCGCAAAGATATTTAAATTATTTAAAATAATAAAGAGCGGGGAATTAATTAAAATGATTTTAGGAATATACGGAGCCGGCGGACATGGGCGCGAGGTCTTGGAGCTTGCGGAAATTATTAATAATAAAAATTCGCGCTGGGACAAAATTATATTTATCGATGACGGGGGGGGGGGGGGGGTGAGTGAAAATAAATTAAAAGTTTATACTTATGCAGAAGCCGTTGATAAATTTAAAAATTTAAATTTAGAGATAAGCATAGGCATAGGCGAGCCGATTATACGCGAGAAATTATTTAATAAAATTAAGAGCGATAATATAACAGCGGCGACTTTAATTCATCCTGCCGTTCACATTCCCGAAAGCACTAAAATCGGCGAGGGCGTGACAATATGCTTAAACGATTTTATTTCTTGCAACGTGACTATAGGCGATAACGTTTATGTTCAGCCGACGGCAAATATTTGTCATGACGTCGTGTTAGAAGACGGAGCGTTTATCTCGTCTTTCTGCGAGATCGCCGGAGCAGCGCATGTCGGCAGATATAGTTATGTCGGCGTTAATTCGGCTGTACGCGAGCTTGTTAAAATCGGCAGCTATTCTATAATCGGAATGGGTTCGGCTGTGCATAAAGATATTCCCGATGAAGTCGTAGCGTTCGGCAACCCCGCGAAGATAATTACACGCAACGATAACAAGCGCGTGTTTAATCATTAAAATTTTTAATTTTTAAAATTTTATAAATATAGTAAAAGCACTTTAAAATTAATAATATCTCTCGTCCCCACTGTAAGGTTGAGAGAGTACGGGCATGTACTCTCGAGTGCCCAACGGGCAGAGGGGTGCACCCCTCCGTCACTTCGTGCCCCTTGCAGGGCGCGATTTAAAGACCATTCAGGTCTTTAATCCTCCCCTTACAGGGTAGGCAAGAGCAATTAAAAAGTGTTTTTAGTATAAAATAAAATCCCGGATATTTAATAAAATAAAATTTCACCGGGATTTTTAATTTTAATTTATAAATATCCCGCGCAGAGCCAAGCTTCGCAGAATTTTAATTATTAAAGCTTAAAGCTTTATAATTTAACTTTTATAAATATATAACGCAGAGCATCGTCAACATGTCTAAATATAAATCTAATTTATCAACATCAAGATACGACGCGGCAGCTCTCGCCGTGTTGTACGCGCTGTCATCGTACTGCTCTGTTATATATAGATCATTAAGCCTCAGAATAAATCAATAATAAAGGCCGCGAAAGTCAAGACCTGAAAGCTAAAATATTTTATAAATTTAAGCATTTAAAATTTGCAAGCCTTAAATTTTCAAGCCTTAATAACATTAAATGAGTTAAGCAAACCAGTCATCTCCAAAACGTTTATAACCGGCTCGCTCACGTTGCGCAGTACGAGCTGATTTTTATCAAGCTTGTCCTTAAGCGTTTTATTAACCGCAAGAAACGTGCGTATCCCCGCCGACGATAAATACATCACTGTCTTCATGTCAACTATTAAACTAATTTCCGAGTCTTCGTCCGCGCCGCAGGCCGCTTCGAGATAATTCATCAGCCGCTCATACAGCACGGGCGCAAAGTCATTGTCGATCCGTCTCTCCGTTAATAAAGCCGTCAGCTCGTGTTTATTAGCATCCGCCATGATAATACGCACTCCCCTTCTTAAATTAAAAATTTTAATTTTAATTTAATTAATATTATAAATAAAAATTATAAATAAATTATAAATAAAAGAGAGCCGCCGAAGCACGCTCTCCTTTTATAATTTAATAATTTAATATTTATTATTTAACTTCAAGCCTAAAGCTAAAATTAAAGCTAAAGCTATAAGCCCCAAGCCTGCAAGCTTTATATTATTACAGCCCGATGAGCTCGAGCCATGCGGACTTATATTATCGCCGACTAACTCGCCTAAAATCTCAAGAGATTTCTTAACGTCAAGCAAGCCTGTTCTGCACAATCTGCCCTTCTCGTATAAAGACGCGTAATACTCGCGCAAATATTTATAATCTTCTCTTCTCGTGTATAAATCATAGAAAGGCCGCACCAACGGATTAATATTTTTATTTGCTCCGTCTAATAAAGCTTGCTTAATTTGCCCTGGCGTTGCCTCGGGATAAGCTGACATTAACAGCGCAGCCGCTCCGACAACGTGAGGCGCGGCCATGGACGTGCCGCTTAAATATCTATAGCCGCTGTCATTTTCTCCTGTTCCTCTAACCGGGAAAGTGCTTAATATCTGATAACCAGGTGCAGCTATGTCAACGCTCTGTCCCCAGCTTGAGAAATATGCCGCCTCGTCGTTCGACGCTATCGCCGCAACTGAAATTAAATTATTTAAATCAGGGAATGCTCCAGGATAATTATATTGATTTGCCGCAAAATAGCTGTTGTCAGTTGACGCTGCTCTTGGATTGGCAAACGGCGTAGGTTCGGCTGTGTTTAGGCCGTCGTTGCCGGCTGCGCAGATCATTAACGTCCTGTCCAAATTATCAAAAATTTTAAACGCTAAATATAACGGCAGCTTCTTGCTCTCCTCCGGCGTCTCGTAGTCATATCTTCCCCATGACATGTTTATTGCAGCGATTTTTAAATTACTATCAGCCTGCAAAAGCCCCGCTATATAATCAAGGCCGGCCATTATCGCAGCGTAAGACTCCCAGTCGCCTTTCTCGTTGCATATATTAACAGGAATTAAACTAACTTCCCAGTTAATGCCAGCCACGCCTATATTATTATTGCCTACCGCACCGACAGTTCCAGCGCAGTGCGTGCCGTGTCCCAGCATGTCTTTAGACCAGATTTGACCGTTCTCAAACGCTATGCCTAAATCTTCAGCTATATTATCAAGCAAATCAACATGGCGATCTATTCCCGTGTCCATTATAACCGCGTGAATATTTTTGCTGCCTGTATAGCCTTCTTCCCAGACTTCCGGCGCGTTAATCTTCTTAATTCCCCATAGCTCGTCAAAACTTGCGTCGTTAGGCGTGAGGCCTGCAACTTCAAAATTATTTATATTAACTAAATAATTCGGCGACACTGCGACAACATCCGGCCTTGATTTTAATTCGCTTATTAATTCCTGCGTTGTTTTATTGCTTGACTTAATAAGCGCGAATTTTAAATTATCATTCAAGCCATTCAAGCTTGCAGCTTTTAAATTTAAATTTCCGCTTAAATCGCTCAGCGCGTTATAAATTTTATTAACCTCAAGACCTGCCGACTTCAAACTTGCGGCACTAAAATTATTATCGCTAAAGACTGCTAAAGCCTCGCCCTGCACATAATCTTCAGCCTCAGCCTGCAAGCTTAAAGCTAAACTCAGCAAAACTAAAATTAAAATTACAAGCTTCTTCATTTAATACACAGCCCTTTCTGCATTAAAATAAAATTTATTTAATATTATAACAGCGCGGCAAGCTCTTAAATTAATAAAAGCCCGACGCGCTGATTAAATAAATTAAATTATAAAAATTATTTACTCGTCATAATAATATGCGTGTTCTATAGCTTTGGCGTGCTGGATAACTGCGTCGCGCGTTGCGGACTCCAAAATTCCGCCGTAAGTTCTCTTGCTGCTCGAGCCTTTTGACTTCGACGAACGGCTCGCCTCGCCTCGCTGCACCGCGCTGTAAATTATCTCGCTCGTTGCCGTGTTTATTATTCTAATATCAAGCTCAACGTAAGCGGTTTTAGTTTGAGCTTTGCCGCCTAAGACAGACGAGTAGCCGCTCTTCTTCTCGTGAAAATAATACACCGTCACAGCTCCCGTCATCGTGAACTCCGCGCCCTTAATCTTTCCGACTTCCGGCGCATAATTTGAGTCCATAAGGCCTGACTGTGATAATTTAAGCTCGTCGGCGATATAATTTAAATTCTCGCGCTCGACTAAATTAAAAATTCCCGTTCTGTCAAGCTCCGTCGTCATCATGTCCGTTATCGCCCTGACCGGTGCTCCGCCCTGTTTCGTCTTGTCCGCAAACTCGCGTATTGCCAATCTAGGCTTCGCGCTTGCACTTAATGCGCTGCAAAATATTATTACAAGCAATATTAAAGCTAATTTAAATTTTTTATTCATGCTCAAGCTCTCCAATCTTTAATAATTAATTAAAATAAAGCTCCCCTGTTTTTAAATTTTTAAAATTATTCAAAAACAAGAGGAGCATAATTTAATTTTAAAAATTTACTTTTTGCGTCTTGATTTAGATTTAGCTTTAGGCTGAGAGTTTAATAAACGCGTCTTCGCTTTCTGTGCGGGTTCATAGCTCGGGTTAATATCTAACGCTTTATCAAGCCAGACTTTTGCATTATCTCTGTCGCCTATGCTTAACGCCGTCTCTCCGGCCTTGTAAGCAGCTAAGTAATCTCCTGAATAAGAATTTGCAAGCTCAACATATTTATTATAAGCATCCCGCTTATTTCTAATTCTGCCCGCGCTGATGTGAGCAATGCGTCTCGTGTTCGCGTCGCCCGACGGCAGTCCGTAAGTATCTATGACCTTTGCCGGATCAGTCGATTTATTTTCAAACGCGCGTTTCGGCGCGGCTACTCCTCTTCCCATGGGCGCGGCCATGCCCCCAGTGCTTGCGGCTCTTGCAGGCTTTGCAACGCTTGCAGTGCCTGTATCTTGAAGCTTAATCTCAACTCCCTGCTCATCAGCCATATCTTCAAGCTTTGCGTTAAGTTCGTCGCCCTCGAGTTCAGTATTGCGCTTTAATCCAGTCGTCGGACGTTTCTTAGGCAAATGCTTTGCAAGAGTTTTAGCGTCGCTAGGAGAGATAGGCATAATTTTATCGCCGCGTCTTATATTCTCAACTTTACCTCCGTCCTTCACTGCCTGAGCCGTGCTGAATTCGTTCTGCACTGACGAGATTTTAATAATTGCTAAATCTATATCTCTATGGCCGATAACTCTGCCCTTCATATCATGAACTTCCGGACCATCCGCATAAACTCTGTATAAGCCGCCCTTCTTAGCGCCGCTTGAAGCTCCGACGTTCACCGTTACGTCGCGCCCCGCTATGCTTAAAACCTGCGAGTACTCGCCCGCAATTATCTCGCGTATGCGCTGCCCTAACTTTGAGACTGCGTTATTAATCGCCTCGCCCTCAAGTCCCTCATGATATTTTTCCTGAGTCGAAAAATTATTATCAAGATTAACTCCTGAAGCCGTGTGCGAAGCGTTGCCCGTCTCAGACAAAGACAAGACAACTTCCGTCGTCTCAACGTTCACAACGCGCATGTCAACAGTGACAGACACGTTATATTTATTCTCGCGTATAAACGAAAATTTCGTCTCCTGAGACTGTTTATTAAACTGCGTTATAGAACCTAAAAGCATATACTGACATCCGGCGATGCGTCCGATCTGCGCCGCAGTGTCCGAATCGACAAGGCCCGACATTCCAAATCTTTGCTCGCGGCCTATCGCGTCCAAACGCTCGCGCTCCACTATCGCTATCGAACTTGAATTAGCAAGCATACGCGTGAAAATATCAGTGATAGACTCAGCCTGACTCTGAGTTAAGCCTGCGGCTTTGTTATAAAAACGCATAATGCCGATTCTGACTACTTCATCCGCAAACGCAGCATTAATAAATAAAAATACTAACGCAAAGCCTAACGCAAATTTTTTGAAACTCAAGCTAAACACTCCTTTAAATAATTTTATATAATTTATAAATTTTAATTAAAACATCTGGGACATTCCGGACGAGACAGCCGCGTCGATTGCCTTTTGCTGCGCCTCATCTATAGTATAGCCGACCTGCTTGCCCATCGCGCTTTTGCCGCCGAGCTTCACGCCTTTGGACGTGACGGCCATAATAGCAGCCGACGCAGTCCCGGTATAAAGCTGGAACTCGTTTAATACAGGCTCGCCCGCCTGCACTCTCGCGATAACAGTCGCCGCCGCGTTATAGCTCGCATTAATCTTTAAAATTCCCTCGACGTTGCCCTCGAGAGCGAGACGCGCAGCCTTAGCTTTTGCCGCCGCAGCTCTAATTCGCTTCATCTTCGCCTCGTCGACTACTCTATAGCCGTGGCTTGCAAGCTGCTCGACTATCATCGCCTCGGCTGTCCTCACATGCTGAATATCATAGCCCTCAACTATCACCGCTATGTCGCCTTTTCTCGGCAGCACTGAGCGATTATTCGCCGTCGAGTTTTGATAATTATAATTATAATTATTATTTTTTCTAGAGCCTGACGGATTGTCGAGCTTGCCCTTTAAACCAAGCGCGAAAGCCGAGCCGCTTATTAACATTAATAATAACAAGCTCAGGCAAAAAATTTTTTGATGCCTGCACATTTAATTCATCACTCCAAATAATTAATTTTAAAATTTTAATTAAAATATCAGCGTTCTGCTCTCGCGTTTATTAAATTTTTAGACACGCCGGTAATTTTAATTGCCGTTATGTCATACTCGCCTAATTCTTTAAACGCTTCAGACACTTCAATATTTTTTATATTTAAGAATCCGGCGATCTCACGCGCAGTCTTAGAGCTTTTAATTATAATTTTTAAAGAATTTGCCTCGCCGTCATACTCTCCGGCCGCGCTCCCGCCAGTAAACTCATTAAGCGCGTTTTCAATTACGACCTGCTCGTTAAAATCTTTAATATTATTAATATTTAAAATTATCTCGTTTAAATCTGCTTCAGGCTTTTTCTCCGGCTCAGCAACAAATTTTCCCGTGATAGTCTGCGCTGTGACATTTTCGATTTTAATATTATTTTCAGCCAGGAACGACGCTACGTTACGCGCAGTTTTACTCGAGACTATGTCAAGCTCCAAATTATTATTGCTGTAGTCCCTTTCAAAAATTTCGCCGCTCTTACCGGCAAGCTCGCTCAATTTCTCTTCAAGCTCTTCAACCTGACTAAAATTAATATTGCTAATCTTAATATTTACAGTGACGCCCCCAAGAGCCGACCCCGCCGACGCCATGTTATAAGCAATCTTATAAACTATCTGATCGGCCGCCGCACTTGTCGCCTCTTTAAAGCAGCGTTCTGCTCCGCCCTCGACAGTCTGCGCCGGCTTCTTGCCTGTCGCCTTCTCAACAGTTTTAGAACTTATCTGATAAGCAGTCTTAGTTAATACAGCCTTTAACTGCACAGTGCCTTTAACTCCATAGAGCGTAATTCCGTGGATTTTTTGCTTTGCAAATGCGTTCGCATACGCGCGGCCAACTATTATAATATCAGCCTTTAAAGTCTTGGCCGCTTCGGCAAGTTTAACCGGGTCCTCGCTGAATGCGGATTTTGGATCCATGCGCAGCAAAGTTCGAGTTTGCTCCGGATCAACTATTAAATATCCGGCGCGTTCAAAAATTCTTAAAGTCTCGCTCTCAACCGCCGAGATAAACGGCACTTCATCGCCGACCCGCTCGTCAATTAAGATCATAACTCTGGGATTGCCCAGCGAAGCTATAACATCCGGGCCGAGCATTCCGTCAAGAGCTTTCTCCGCAACTTTGCACACGCCTTTAATATTTAAAACTCCGTCCTCGTCGACAGTCTCTTTTATTACTTCAAAATTTTTCACTATTCCTGCTGACTTAGAGAAAACTTTATCGCGCGTGACTTCAAAATTTTCCATTTCAGTAATGCCTGTCACGCATGCTCCGATAGCCTTTTCGACAGCGTCACGATACGCCCTGCGCTTTGCCTCTTCGCGAGCCGCAGCCTTTTTGCCGTTTACAACCGGAGCGAAGCCCTCGGCGTCATCGACTATATACATGCCGTTTTCAAGCCTTACATTCGCCTGTGCTGCTGCTGCAAAAACTAAAATTAAAACTAACGCAAATAATAATTTCTTCATGATTTAATATTTAAATTTAAAATTAATTTAATTTAATATTTTCACGGAGAGCGCGGCCTTTAACTCTGTAAATTTTTCCGTCCCACTCGCCGCTTAACACTTCAACGCCTTTGACAACGCCGCTTACTTTATTATTATTTTTATTAATATTAAAAGCTTTAATTAATAAATTGCGCTGCAAGTCAACTATCGCAGCGCGTCTCGCTAAAATTTTCGCCCAGAAGCCGGAAGCGCGTTCGGTCTCGAGCTCCGAGAAGTTCGGAGCCTTGCCCATTCCCTCGGCCTCTACATAATTAAAGCTTCCGGCAAAAATAACTTCAGGCTTATAAATAATAAATATAAGCAGCGATATTATTAAAATAACTAACGGCTTACGACTATAACTTTGCATTCTTTTCTGAAATTATAGGAGCTGCTGCGAACTTTAGCGGCGTCCGAGTTTGAAATTATAATATCAACATTGCCGTCTCCAAGCTTAACTGCCTTGGCCGTAATCGGACTGGATGCGACGAGCAAATCGCCCTTAGCATAATTTATATTAGTGAAATACGCGCAGAAGCCTGACTGCAAATAATTTGATTCGTTGACGTGACCAATGCCATAGACAAGTCTGCCCTTTTGATCATAAACGTTAAACGTCATCGCCGGCTTGTAAGGCAAGTGCCGAACGTCGATAATTAATCCAGTGTAACGGGCTTTCTTAGGCTTGGCCTTCCTGACCTGTTTTTTAATTTTAGCTTCTTCCTCTTCCGGCTCGTCATCTTCTTCTATTATATTAATCTCCGGCTCTGCTTTTGCCGCATGATGCACCGGCGCAATAACTCTTCTAATCTGTCCAAGTTTAATCCTGCCTTTAACAGTGTAAGACTCGCCGTCCCATGTGCCTTCAAGCACTTCGACGTTCTTAACAATTCCGTGAACTTCAGACCTTACAGCGTCGCTCGCCATAAAGTCATTCATAACAGTCTGCGAGTCAACCTGAACGCCGGATAAAAAGCCAAGCAAATTTCTTTGCAAGTCAAGCATCGCGCCCTGCCTCGCCAGTGCCTTTGCCTGAGCTCCGCGCATGTTTTGCGGCGCAATCGACATGCCGGTTGCTTCAACGTAATTCTGCGACCAGTTCACGAGGCCTTTCTCTGTTTGAGTTATGACAGGCTCGCTCTCAGTTTCGACGCCCGCAGCCAATGCTTCAGCTGCCTGCAAGCTTACAGCACACAAGCCAGCAATTATAAACAAAACTGCAAGCCATTTGCTAAACGCTTGTCTCATCTGATACACTCTCCTTCAACAAAATAAATTATTTATTGCAAATAATTTAAACTCACGCAAAACAACGAAGCAGGTAAAACAGGATGAAATTAAAACAAAGCTAAAATTAAATTACTAAATTAAATTATATTAAATTAACTATTTTTGCAATAATGCAAAATACATAAATAAAAACGCCCTTATTATTTCAAATAACAGGGCGTCTTAATTTTAATTTATCTCTCAGCTAAAGCCGCTTCATCAATCACTAAACTTGCGCTGCCTTTCCCGTCAGCGTTCATGACCGCGTGAACTCCGAACGGCAAAAATAAATTATAATTTCCATGTCCCGACGGCATGTTTTTAATAACCGGTTTGCGTGACAGACGCGCGTAATGTCTTAACACCTGCTCGAGCGAAAAATCGTCAATTTTATCAGGATCATTCCCGCCGCCGTCGCAGCCTTTAAAATCTCCTAAAATAATTCCGTTCACTCGCGACAACAAGCCGTTTTGATATAACTGATTAAGCATTCGGTCAATCCTGTACGGGCTCTCGCCGATCTCCTCGAGCAATAACAAACAGCCCTTGCCGTTCAGCTCGTAAGGCGTGCCGACAAGCGACGTCAAGACAGTTAAATTTCCTCCCGTTATAAATCCCTCGGCCTTGCCCGGGATAACAGTCTCGAGCTTGCGGCCTTCCGGCATAACAACCTCGCCGATTGCTTTATAATTTCTCAAGCCGTCAAAGAAATTTCTGCGCGAATATTCTGAATCAAATCTTTTGCTTACAAACGATACAAGCATCGGCCCGTGTATAGTCACAAGTCCGGCCTTCTCGCCTAATGCAATATGCAAGGCCGTAACGTCGCTAAAGCCAATTAACGGCTTGGGATGCTTCGCGATCATTTTATAATCAAGCCGCTCTAAAACTCTTGCCGAGCCGTAGCCGCCTCTGACGCACAAGATCGCTTTAACTTCATCATCTGCAAAAAAATTATTAATATCCTCGGCGCGTTTGCGGTCGGTTCCGGCAAAATGTTCATACTGCGCGTGTGCGCTCTTGCCAAGCTTGACTTTATAGCCGTGCTCTTTTAATAATTCTATAGAGCCGATAAAGTCTTCGTCGTCAGCATAGCTCGCCGGAGCAAGCACGCCTATTACATCGCCCGAAGTCAGCGCAACGCCCTTTAGCCTTTCAGCCTCAGCTTGCATAACTAAAATTAAAACTAAACTTAACGCAATTAAATTCTTAAATAAATTTTTCATCTTTAATATTTAAAATTTCCTAACATCAAAATCAAAATACTTGTCATGATACGGCTCGTCCTTCAGCGTGAAGTGCCACCACTCGGAATTTATAGATTTAAATCCGTGCTTAATCATAATATCTCGCAGTAATTTGCGATTAGCCTTTTGCGCGTTGCTTAAATTTTTATAATTATAATGAGAGAGCGCGCCGAAATAATCGAACGTGCCGCCCATGTCAAGTTCTTGCTCAGACTTTAAATCATAAATCGTCAAATCGACCGTGCTGCCTCTTGAATGTCCGGACTTGCGTGCGACATAGCTGCGTTTAAATATCTCGGCTTTATTCTTAATCTCAGGATAAAAATCTTTGCGCATCTTCATATCCCGCTTATTATTCGCCCAACGCACAAAATGATTTACAGCCCTCTGCGGCCGGTAAGCATCGTAAACTTTCAGGCAATAATTATAATTTTGCATTAACTCGTCATTCACAGCCTTTAAAGCCTCAGCAGCTTCACGCGTTAAAATCGCGCATGGCTCTTCATAGCCGTCAATTTTAGTCCCTACAAAATTATAGCTTGAATAATATCTAATCTCCTGCAAAATCTCCGGCGCAAAATCTTCAAGCAATACAAAGCCATATTCATTTTCTTTAATTATTTTGCTTGCAGGCTTTAAAGTTTTATCTTCCGCGTCATCGCTCAAGCTTTTAATCTCAAGCTCAAGCTCGCAAATATCGCTCGAGATAATTTTATTAAAATTATTTAATTTATAGCCGTTAATATTAAATAATTTAACAGCCGGCTTATAATTACCGGGACGCGAATAAATATAAAACGGCGCTTTATCGCTCTTGCGGTCTGAGTAAACTAAACGATAGATGTCACGCTCATCGTCCAAAATAATTTTGCAGTCTTGATTAGCTAAGCCTTCAGGATAAATAATTGCCTTGTCCGGCGCGTAACCGTCAACTCGAACATAAAATCTACAGCCCGTTTCGTCTCCGGACAAAAATTTTTCAGTATAAAATTCTTTAATAGTTAATTTGTCCGGCTCGTCAGGAAACGCAGTGCCGAAAGTATTTATAGAATTTATATTTGCTAAATCTTCGCGAAAATCTTCGTCGCCTGAGATTAAAGAATTTATCATGGCCTTAAAATCTTTTCCGTTCGCGTGAATATATTTGCCGCTGCCTAAATACATTCCGACATGGCCGCTCCAGTGAATTAAATCGCCGGGCTTCAAATCCTTTAACTCTTCAAGCTCATAATAATTTTTATTATAATTAATATATTTTAACGCAATCGGATGTCCGACCTCAGGCGGCGAATTTCTAAATATCTCAAGGCCGTTAAGTCTATAAATCATGTGCGTCATGCCGGAACAGTCAACACCGTTTGGAGTAAGCCCGCCCCAACGGTAAGCCGTGCCTAAATATAATTTAGCGTCCTCAATTAAATTTTTGCGGGTTATATCTTCGTCAAACTCGCCCCATTTTCTAACCGGACGCACTAACGGTCTTCTAATCCAGCCTGTTAATCCGTCAACTAAATCGGCTTTGACATAACGCGTATCTTGCGAATTAACTTCGCCGATCTTCAAAT
>JAFSNU010000188.1 GCA_017447325.1 Synergistaceae bacterium
ATCACCCGATTCTTATTCTCATAGCCCGAACTAATATCAAGCTCGTATTTAATATTCCCGTCTTCGTCCTCGAAAATTTTAGTGAAACCCTGCTTATCGTAGAAATCGCGGACCATGCCGTTCTTGGCCGTCGGGAAATAATAGCCGTTAATCTTTTTAATCCCCAATTTTCGAGCTCTCGAGACAAGCTCGTCCATCATCGCAAATTCCATATCGCGCTTTAACACTCTGCAGCTCATCAGCCATAAAATAATATCTAATTCATCAGCTTTAAGCTCGCCTATCGCAACGCTGACAACTCCGTTATCGCCGAACTTGTCAATCAATTTGCCGTAAAGCGTGACATATTTATTATTATTCGCTATATTCTCGATCTCGTCCTGCGTATAGCGCCTTGTAGTCAAATTAAACTGATTTGATTTATTAGTCAGCTGTGCAATTCTTGACATATAAATTTTCTCGAACGGTTTTATTTCAGCGCACATCTCTAACGAAATTAAATACTCGCTATAATTTTCAAAGCTGCTCTCAAGCTCCGCGCGTTTAATATTTTGCTTATACATATCGCTGCGCTTTAAATCATCGCCTGACAGCTGCACAGCTTCAAAATATCCCGCCCGATCTATAGCTTTAATATAATCTTCAACTTTATCAAGCTCAGGCACAGCCGCGCTGCTTATATTTTGCCTTATAATTTCCCGCTCCGCCGGATTGTCATCTGCAAATACAAAACTCTCCGGCAATAACGCAAGCTCGTTCGCCATATTTTTTAAATTTAAGCTTTTAGGCTCCCAGTTCGCTTTAATAATTATAAAATCATCGGGCTTTAATATCATATCAGCATGATTTAAACCTGCCATCGCGTTTTCTAAATCATTTTTAGAAATTATATTCAACAAAACTCCGCGCTTCTTTAATTCTTTTAAATAAACTTGAAATTCAGAATAAGCCTGACCTAACGACGTCTCCTGCCCTAATTCCAAATTTTCAACGCCGTCGTCGCCGACAACTCCGCCCCATAAAGTATTGTCCAGATCCAGCGCGACAGCCTTCTTATTTTTGCCGAATATAGCTTTGATAATATTTGCGATATTAAACGCAAGCTCAGGTATCGCGTCAAGACAGAGCGAATATTTATACATGTGCCAATAAAACGGATTTAAATATTTTTCAAGTCCGTAATCCGCAGCCTGATAATTAATATCATTAATATAAAAATTATCGTGAGACTGCGAATAATCATAAAATTTCAAATTCAAGCGCGTGATAAAATTTACGCGGCCTCTGTAATCCGAAGCGTCTTTATTGCCAAGCAGTCTAAAATACGGCGGCTCAAAATTATTTTGAATTATCGGGCATGAATATTTTTCGCTCAGCTTGTCCCACATTAATTTAAAATTTTCAAACTGCTTTAATAATAATTCTTCAACTTCTGATTTAGAATTTTCCGGCTCGGGATAATTTAATATATTACGGCTCGAAGTATGAATAAAAATTATATCCGGCTTTAAATTATCAAGCTCGTCATTGCCGAACACCGCGTCGTTCCAATACTGCGCGTACTCGCTTTCAAAAAATTCCGGCTTAATGCCGTAACTCAGCAAAAATAATTCAAGCATGTCAACAATATCATGCGTCGTAGAACCGCCTAATACTGCGACATGCTTAATAATTAAATTTTTATTCTTTAATAATTCTTTCTTTAACGCTTTGCGCTTTCTGAGTAAGAACTGGGGATCAAAAGGATATTCGAGAGCTTTTAATAAATTATTCGCGTCCTGTTTCTCACAAGGCGCAGCAATAGCCGTTCCGTTCCGTTTAAATTATAAAGTCTATCACAAGTCACGAATTTTTTCATCGTCCTTTTTAATTATTTTATTGCAAACTTCCGTGAAAATATTTAAATTAAAATAAAATAATTTTTATTATAAGCTATTATAACCGCAAAATAAAAATTTCCCCGAGATATTAAATTCATCCCGGGGATTTTATTAATAATTATTTAAATTATGAAAACAGCCTTGCGGCGTTGAGCATTAAAGTTTACAAGCAAGCTTTAAACGCTGCGAGCGCGCACTGCTCACGGATTAACTTCAAATCTTTTAACACTTCAGCCTCGAAGCCGGCGATTTTCGTCAAGTCCTGATCCCACATCTGCGTGTTGCTTAACACTGCCTTGACTAATTTATCGGGGCTGTCGGACTTGTGCGCATTAAAGAACTCGAGCGCCCAGCGATCATCTGAAATCGTATAAGCGTCGCCGTTCGGTCTCTTGCAGACTAAGCCTTTATCATTCAGCTCCTGAATATTTGACGAGTAAAACGCGATATAAAATGCGAGGCTCATCGTCAGGCACACCGGCAGCTTCTTCTCGTTATTCACATACTCGATAAAGCTCGGCATGTTGCGGGCTTTCCACTTTGACGTTGAATTTAACGAGATGCTTAACAATTCGTGATTCACAAACGGGTTATTAAATCTATCTTGAACAGCTGCTGCAAAGTCTTTCAAGTCCTGCTTGTCGAGCGGCAGCGTCGGGATAACTTCGTCATAGAGCATTTTGTTCATGTAATCTCTGATCGCGTTATCATTCATGCAGTCACGCACGATATTATATCCGGCTAAATATCCGCCGAGGACAAAGCCCGTGTGAGCTCCGTTTAATATTCTGACTTTGCGCTTCTTGTACGGAGTGACATCAGGCACAACGTGAACGGGAAGTCCGGCCTTCTTGAACGGCAGCCTATCCTCAAGCTCCGCCGGTCCTTCGATAATCCATACGCCAAACACTTCGCCGACGTCGATTAACTCGTCCTCATATTTATTAATTTCATTAAGCTTCTTGACCTCTTCGGCGTCGCGGATTCTGCCCGGGACTATTCTGTCAACCAAAGTCGAGCAGAATATATTTTGCTTCGCGTCATTAACCCATGCTTTAAAGCCCGCATAGTCCGCGCCTAAAACATCTTTCCAGTCCTCAATATACGCATTAACGCACTTTAATAATTCTTTGCCGTTATTATCGATAAGCTCACAGCTTAAAATTATTACGCCGTTTAAGCCGGCTTTAAATCTCTCGTATAAAACGCGCGTTAATTTCGCAGGGAAACTCACCGGCGGATTTTGATCGAACTTGCTCTCGCTCTCGTGAACGATACCGGCCTCTGTCGTGTTGCTGACGATAATTTCCAAGTCTTTACTGCGTGCAAGCTCTAAGACTTTATCCCAACCCTGCTCCGCGTACGGATTAATCGCCCTGCTGCATGAAGATATAACGCGCTTCTCATCGACCTTAACGCCCTTTTCGTTGCCGCGCAAATAAAGCGTGTAAAGTCCCTCTTGCTTATTAATAATTTCAGCAAGCCCCGGCGCGATCGGCTGAAGCAAAACTGCTTTGGCATTAAAGCCCGCCTTCTCGTTAGCAATGTCAATAAAGTAATCGACAAACGCCCGTAAGAAATTTCCCTCGCCGAACTGCATGACTTTCTCCGGCGCGTCTTTCAACACAAATCCGTCATAGCCGGAAGCTTTAAGAACTTCATAATTAAGCTGTGCCATTTTTATTAAACTGCTACTAAATAAGTGTAATAATGTGAGATATACTACAACTTACTAGAA
>JAFSNU010000189.1 GCA_017447325.1 Synergistaceae bacterium
GTGTTGCCCTTCTGCGCGTTCATGACGTCGCAAAGGTCGGTGATGTAATCCGGAATTTCAGTCGGAAGTCCCGGCTTGGCCACATGCTTATCCTCTGCGTGCGCCCAGTCCTCAGGAACTTTGATCTCGATTAAGCCCGCAAGTCCTGCGTCAACTGCCGAATAGTTCATGTTGACGACCTTCTCGCCCTTGCGTCCGTACGTGTCAACGATCGCCTGTTTCATGTATTTAACGGCGTCGTCAATCGGTATAACATTTGCAAGCTTAAAGAACGCGGACTGCATTATCGTATTCGTGCGGCTGCCGAGCCCTAACTTCTGAGCCTCGTCAACTGCGTTAATTACATAGAATTTTGCTTTAAGATTTGCGAGCTTGCGCTTTAAGCCGGCCGGAAGATGCTCGTTTAACTGCTCAATATCAGTCCACTGAGTGTTAAGCAAGAACGTGCCGCCCTCTTTCAAGCCGTCAAGCAAATCATACTGGTTCACATATTCCTGCTTGTGGCAAGCGATAAAGTCAGCATGGTCGATTAAATAAGTTGACTTAATCGGCTCTTTGCCGAAGCGTAAATGTGACATAGTAATGCCGCCGGACTTCTTCGAGTCATAGTCAAAGTAGCCCTGCGCGTACATGTCAGTATGGTCGCCTATAATCTTAATGCTGTTCTTGTTCGCGCCGACCGTTCCGTCTGAGCCTAAGCCCCAGAACTTGCAGCAGACTGTGCCTTCAGCAGCCGTGTTAATATGCTCGTAAACAGGCAGTGAGCTGTCGTTCACGTCATCAACAATACCAATCGTGAAGTTGTCGCGCGGCTCAAATAATTTAAGATTATCAAATACTGTCTTGATATGGCTGGGTGTCGTGTCTTTCGAGCCTAATCCGTAGCGTCCGCCGACTATTTTAGGCGCGTCCTTTACGTTAAAGAATAAAGACCTGACGTCTTCATAAAGCGGGCCGCCTAAAGCTCCGGTCTCTTTCGTCCTGTCAAGAACTGCAATAGCCTTTACAGTCCTGGGCATTGCCCTAAAGAAATATTTCGGCGAGAACGGGCGGTATAAATGCACTTCCATTATGCCGACCTTCTCGCCTCTCTTGTTCAAATAATCAACGACTTCCTCGGCTGCCTGACACACTGAGCCTATCGCGATAATCACGCGCTCAGCCTCAGGATCTCCGTAGTACTGGAACGGCTCGTAATGTCTGCCCGTGATCTTCTCAATCTCGCGCATATATTCAGCAACTGCATCCGGTACTCTGTCAAAGAAAGGCTGTGACGCTTCCATTGCCTGGAAATAAATATCCGGGTTCTGCGCTGTGCCTTTTGTATATGGATTTTCAGGACGCATTGCCCTGTCTCTGAAAGCCTGCAAAGCTTCATAGTCAACAAGCTTTGCTAAATCTGCATAGTCGAACGTGTCGATCTTCTGAATTTCGTGCGACGTTCTGAAGCCGTCAAAGAAATTCAAAACGGGCACGCTGGTCTTAATTGCAGTCAAGTGCGCAACGGCTGCTAAGTCCTGCGCTTCCTGAACGCTGCCGGCCGCGAGCATCGTGAAGCCGGTCATGCGGCATGACATGACGTCGCTGTGATCTCCGAAAATCGAGAGCGCGTGCTTTGCCAACGCTCTTGCCGATACGTGAAATACGCCCGGCAATAACTCTCCGGCGATCTTGTACATGTTCGGAATCATCAATAACAATCCCTGCGAAGCTGTGTAAGTGCTGGCTAATGCTCCGGCTGATAAAGCTCCGTGAACTGCTCCGGCTGCTCCGCCTTCCGACTGCATTTCAGTAACTTTAACAGTATGACCGAAAATATTTTTGCGGCCATGGGCTGCCCATTCGTCAACGTGCTCGGGCATCGGGCTTGACGGCGTGATCGGGAAGATCGCCGACATCTCACTAAATGCATAAGCGACATGCGCGACGGCCTCGTTGCCGTCCATCGTCTTCCAGTTGCGTTTTATTTTGGCCAAATAAAACCCCTCCTCAAAATTTATTTAAATAACTTATCTTAATTTAAATTAAAATTCATTTTACTATAAATTTAGAATTTTTTTACTTGAGATTAATACTTAAATTTAAAACAATGCAATTTAATTTTAAATTTAAATTTACTTTTCAGCAATCCAATTTGAAAAGCAACACCCCTCCGGCCTTTCAGGCCACCCTCGAGGGTACATGCCCGTACCCTCTCAACCTTACAGGGGAGGCAAGTTTAAGGTCTCCATTAAGACCGGAGGGATAATGCGCTTGTAATATCTCAGTTCTTCGAGTGAAGCTTTAACGCCTCGCCGAACGTCGCGCTTTGATCTATATCTTGAATGACTTTGCCGTGCTCCAAAATAATTTTGCGCTGCGCAACGTCGCCGACTTCCGGATCATGCGTGACGATTATAATCGTAACGCCCTCGTCGTGAAGACGCCTGAAAATATCGACGACTATTCCCTCGTTCTCTTCGTCCAAATTTCCAGTCGGCTCATCACCCAATAAAATTTGCGGCGAGTTAATTAATGCTCTCGCGATACAAACGCGCTGCTGCTCTCCGCCTGACAACTGCGCCGGAAGATGCTTCGCCCTGTCCTGCAAGCCGACTTTTGCCAAAGCTTCCATGGCCTCGTCCTCGTCCGGCATGCTGTGATAATACTGCGCGACCATTATATTTTCAACAGCCGTTAAATAACTTATTAAATGAAACTGCTGAAATATTAAGCCGATTTTATCGCGTCTAATTCTCGTCAAGCTCGCGGCGTTCTCGCGGCTTATGTCAACGCCGTCTAAAATAACTTTGCCCTCAGAAGGCGTGTCCATACAGCCTATAATATTAATCATCGTCGTCTTGCCCGAGCCAGAAGGTCCCATTATCGACAGCCAGTCTCCAGCATTAACGCTTAGATTAATATTAGACAATGCGTGAAGATTGCCGTAAATTTTCGACACAGAATTTAGCTCTAAAATTTTCTTGCTCTCGCTCATATCTTATTTTGCCTTTTTAATCAACTCGTCTAAAGCTTTAGTCAAATCTTTCATTCTGGGATCAGTCGCCTGAACTTTCAGAGCGTCAACGGCCTTAAAATTCTTCTTGTTCCAATACTGCTCGTCGCGCTTGACGCTTATTCCGACTATCGAACCCTCGAGCGACACGCCTGCGAACAAGCCGCGTGAAATTGAATAGCTGTATATAGACGCTTTGCCCTTGCCGTCGGTCGCGCCCTCGATGCGTCTGCCGACAGGCCCTGCCGCTACTGCAACGTCTCCGCCGAGCTTGCTCTTACTCTTCAAGAATGCGTTCACGCCCTTTTCATTCGTGATTACTAATACAAGAGCTATTGACTGCGCGCCAACTTGCAGGCCGAACGAGCCGCCGCTTATATTATAAAAACCCGGGCCGAACCATTTGCCGTTCTCATGCCTTAAAATTAATCCCTCGCCGTACTCGCCGCCGAACAAAAATCCGGCCTTGAATAAAGACGGCACTATCGCCACTGCCTTCGCATCTTTCAACATCTCGGCAACGTCTTTAGCGTCATCTTTCGCCGTCATCTCCTTAATCACGCCTAAAGAGTCCGCGATAATTTTATCGGGAGTCGTCGCCGCAAACGCCGCGCCGGCAAAACTAACGCAAAGCAATAAAACTAAAACGCCTAAAAACTTTCTCATAATTAAAACATTCTCCTTATATATTTATATATCTTTTATATTATATTATAATTCTTTAATAATCTGCTGCTAAATTATGTGAGCTGCGCGTGCGTCTCTCCGTTATACTTATATACTTATTTTTGCTTATGTTATTTTATAATTTTTGTAGTATATTTATAATTATTTTTATGTAGGGAGTGTGTTTAGCGTAGATATAAATTGACTTTAATAATATGAGAAGTCGGCGCATATTTCTTATACTAAAAACACTTTTTAATTGCTCTTGCCTCCCCTGTAAGGTTGAGAGAGTACGGGCATGTACTCTCGAGGGATGAAAGACCTGAATGGTCTTGAATTCGCGCCCTGCAAGGGGCCTCGAAGAGGTCGGAGGGGTGAA
>JAFSNU010000190.1 GCA_017447325.1 Synergistaceae bacterium
AAATTTAATTTTAAAAGCCGCGTATGTAAGCTCGATAGAGTTAGATGATTTGTTAAATAATATTAAAGAAATTTTAGCGCGTGAAGATTTTCAAGATATAAAAATTTTTAAATGCTATAAGACTTTAAATCAAAACTGGAGTACGCAGCACTTGGATGCGTTCCCGCCGCTTAACGTCGGCAAAAATTTAGTCGTGATGGCGCCGTGGCATAAGCAGGAATATAAAGCAAATCGAATGGCTTTGTATATATATCCGGCGTCGGCTTTCGGAACGGGCTATCACGAGAGCACGCAGATTGCGCTTGAATTGTTAGAAGGAACTGTCAAGAGCGGCGATAATATTATAGATGTAGGAACTGGGACGGGAATTTTATTTATCGCTGCGTTAAAGCTTGGAGCATCGAGCGCGTCGGCCCGTGACATTGACCCGGTTACGCTTGACGAAGTGAAGCGCAACATGAATTTAAACGGGTTAAGTTTGGACGCTTGCGATTTAAAAGTCGGAAATTTATTAGATGAAGTGACAGGGCAATTTAATATTTTGACGGCAAATATTTTGCTTGCGCCGAATATGGCGTTGCTGCCGGACGTGCGGAGAGTTTTGAAAGTTAAAGGCCGCGCGATATTTTCAGGCATGACGCAGACCGAGCGCGGAACGTTTTTAGCCGTTTTAAACAGCTCTGGCCTCGAGGTCGAGAAGGAATTAAAATGCGGCGACTGGTGGGGCTGCCGAGCTAAATTAAAGAATTAAAATGCGGCGGCTGCAAGGCGAAGCTAAAAATTAAAATAAATTTTGAGCTTTAAAGCTAATTTAAAATTAAAGAATTAAGATGCGGCAGCTGCAAAGCTAAGTTAAAGAATTAAATTTTAATGCGCAAGTCAAAAGCTTATTAATATAAAGCGCACTATGAGGTCATCGAAGCTTATAATGGAAAGCAAAATTAATGCAGAGACGGGTCCAGGGGCTATGCCCTTGGTTTGTGTAAAAGTTTTAGGCTGCAGGTCTAATTTATACGAGGGCGATTATTTAGCCGGAGAGTTAAAGGCTCGCGGAGCTGAGATAGTTAATGAGTTTAAAGATGCTAATGCTGTTATTATATTAAGCTGCTCGGTGACGCAGGAAGCTGACAGAAAGTGCCGGCAGTTAATTAGAAGAGCAAGGCGCGAGTTAGGCGAGGCTGGAGTATTAGCCGTCTGCGGATGCTGGGCTCAAGCTGTAAGTCATGACGAGGCTTTAAATTTAGGAATAAATATTTTGACGGGCAGCCGTAATAAAAATATTTTGCCTGAAGTAATTTATGCGCAGCTTGAGAATAATAATAAAGAATTTATAGATTTAAGAGATAATAATTTAAAATGGCAGTGGGAAGAGTTAGGGCTTAATGACAGGCCGTTAATGCATACTCGGGCGTTTATAAAAATTCAAGACGGCTGCGATCATTTTTGTTCGTACTGCATAATCCCGTTTTTAAGAGGCAAGCCGGTGAGCCGGCCTTTAGTTAATATAATTGAGGAAGTTGAAAGAGTAGCTGCGAGCGGCTGTAAAGAAATAGTTTTAACTGGAATTCACTTGGGCATGTACGGGCGGGATATTAATTTAAGTTTAAGCGATGTTATTAAAAGTTTAAATAATATTAACGGGCTTGAGCGTTTGCGGATGGGATCGCTCGAGCCTTTTTCGCTTGATGAGAAATTATTAAATGCGTTAAGCGAGAGCAAAATTTTTTGTAAGCACTTGCATTTGCCTTTGCAGAGCGGCGACGATGAGATTTTAAAATTAATGCGGCGGGGCTATAAGGCTGAAGAGTTTAAAAATGTCTGCGATAAGGCGCGTGAAATTTTAGGCGGTGACTTGCATATCTCGAGCGATATTTTAGTAGGCTTCCCGGGCGAGAGTGACGAGGCGTTTAATAATACTTTAAATTTAATGCGGGATGCCGGGCTTGGACGCGTGCATGTGTTCCCGTTCTCGCTTAGAAAAGGCACGCTCGCTGAGAGATTATATAAAGATCAAGAGCTTGATAATAATATTAAATCTCAACGCGTTAATAAAGCTATCGAGCTTGGAGATAAATTATTAAATAATTTTGCTGAGAGATTTATAAATTCTGAGCTTGATGTTTTGATTGAGCAGCTTGATGCTGATAAAAAAATCATGAGCGGACACGCCGAAAGTTTTCTTGAAGTTGAGATTAAAAATAATTTTAAAGATTTAAAAAATAAAATTGTTAGAGTGAAGATTAAAAGTTTTAACGGCAATAAGCTCGAG
>JAFSNU010000191.1 GCA_017447325.1 Synergistaceae bacterium
ACAGTCTGATCGTCCTCTTCAGGCGAAAATTCATAATTCAAAGTCTCGCTTAAATCCTCTAAACTCGTTCCGCCCTGAACTAAATAAGTCCCGTCGTCAAGCTTTTGAATATCCGGAATTTCTTGATCGTACTCGTCTTGAATTTCTCCGACAATCTGCTCAAGTATATCTTCCATTGTGACAAGCCCAGCTACAGCCCCATACTCGTCAACGACTATAGCAATATGAATATGCTCGCGGCGCATAGCCTCTAACAACTCAGCCGTTCTAATAGTCTCAGGCACAAACATCGGCTTGCGCAATAAACTTCTGATTTCGCAGTCAAGCTCAGAGTTAACTAAAAATTTTAACGTGTCCTTCACGTACAAAATTCCGATTATATTATCCGGACTTTCTTCGTAAACAGGAATGCGCGAGTGTCCGTGTTCCATAAATAATTTTACGGCCTCGTTCAAACTATCTCCGGCCTCTAACATTAACATGTCCATTCTTGGAATCATAATCTCATGAACGCGCGTCTCGTCAAAGTCGATTATGCCGTCAATCATTCTGCGCTCCGACGCTTCAAGCGCGCCGCTCTCCTCGCCGATCTTCACAACCTGCTCTATCTCGTCCCGCGTGACAAAAACTCTCTGCGTCTCCAAATTTAAATGCAATAACACACCCAGAAACACAACGCACTTTTTCATCAGCCACGCGAACGGCGCGATTAAAAACGCAAGCAATCTTATCACCGGCGCAGTAAATATTAAAACATTATCTGAATAGACCATGGCCGCGCTCTTCGGCAAAATTTCTCCAAAAATTACAACTAAAACAGTCATCACCGGAACTACAAACATTAAAGCTCCCGCCCCGAAAATTCTTAACGCAATTTCAGACGCAAGCGCGCTTGCCGCGATATTAACAATATTATTTGATATTAAGCATACGGTCAAAGCCTCCTGCACGTCGTTAATCAGCCACTGCAAAGTCGAATTTATTAACGGCTTCTTCTCCTGCAAGAGCATCAAACGCCCTTTGCCCGTCACAGTTATAGAAGTCTCCGACGCACTGAAAAATGCCGACAGCAAAAATAAAACTATAAACCATAACGCGTCCTCGAACATAAGCGATAAACTATAATTATCTTCCATTTTATATTTATTTTATATTTTTATTTAAAATTATTCTCTAAGCTAACTCTAACTCTTTTAATAAATTATTTTTAATCTCAGTCAACCTTACAGCCCATCCGAGGGCTGTAAATCCTCCTGCCGCGCCCGATTCAGCTCGTTTAATAAATGCGCTTTAATCTCATCCTGCCGCGCCCACATTAAATTTTGCCGCTCTTCCGTGTCGTGATCCCAGCCCAATAAATGAAGCAGCGAATGCGCGAGCATTAATAATAACGCCTCTTGACGCCCAAGCTCCGAGTGCATCTCAAAAGTCTTTTCAAGACATATTATAATATCACCCAGCATTAAAGGCATCCCAAGCGGCGCGTCTATCTCCAATTTATTATTATTACTCTCAAACATGGGGAAAGATAAAACGTCAGTGGCTTCGTCAATTTGCCGATAATTTTTATTTATCTCTCGTATCTCGTCAGGCGTCTTAAACGAGAGCGATATATCTATCTCGTCATAGCCCTGCAGTTCTTTAATTTCTAAATTCAAAATCTCTTGAGCCAAAACTTGCTCAAGCTTCGCCTTATTATTTAAAATATTTAAAATTTCAATTTCTATCGGTGCAGGACTTGCTCCGTCGCCCTCGTCCGCTTCCTCTACGCTTAAATTAACTCGCATAAAAAATTTTTCACTCCTCAAAATTTTTAAAATTTAAAATTATTTTTTCTCGATCTTCTTAACGCTTCTCGTGTGATACATCGACAATAAAGCATTTAATAAAGGCCTTGCAGGCCGCAAATTAAAGCCATATGCCCATGGCTTTAATCCTTTAATTTTAATTATATCTTTAAAATTATTTTTTCTCGATCTTTTTAACGCTTCTTGTGTGATACATCGACAATAAAGCATTTAATAACGCGCCTTTAATTTTAGTTATATCTTTCTGCGTCAAATTAACTTCGTCAAACTGCCCTTCGTTAATTTTCGAATTTATAACCTGACTTATAATTTGCTGCAACGCTAATATATACTGGCTCTTGCCTTTGTTCTCATGATTATTATCGTAGTCCGACGGTCTGCGTCCTAAATTTGCGCTTCTAACAGCCGCCTCGATCGAGTCGATTATCATTAATAAAGCCGTCTCTTTGCTCTGCGGCTTCGGCCCGGGATAACAAAAATCGCTCCACTCGATAACCTCGCCTGGCTTTGCCTCAGCTCTTGCCTTGTTATAAAAATATCTGACGCAGGTCGTCCCGTGATGCTCGGCGATAAAATCCTGAATGCGTTTAGGCAGTTTAGCTTCACGCGCGGTCTCTAATCCGTCTTTCACATGCCAGATTATACTCATTGCCGACATTTTAGGCGTGAGCTTGTCATGAGTATTAGCTCCGCCGCCCTGATTTTCTACAAAATACTGAGGCTTGCGCATCTTGCCGATGTCATGATAATATGCACCGCTCTTCATTAAATTTATATTAAGCCCCAGCTCGGGCGCGACTGCCTCTGCTAACGTCGCTATCGTTAAACAATGCTGATAAGTCCCGGGCGTCTCGCGCTGCATCTGACGCAATAATTTGCTCGACGGATGGCTTAAATCTCTAAGCCTTAACGCGCTTAACACGCCCAGATAATCCTCGACAAGCGGCAAAATAGAAACTATGCCGACGCATCCCGCAATATCTGCAATCGCAAATAAAACGCACTCGTTAAGCAGCGTGCTTCCGTCCAAGTCAAATTCAAAAGTTATATTCGGCATTATGCCCTGAATCCATAAGATAGACAGCCTCGCCGCCGTCATGATTAATATAAAAATTACAAATCTCTTGCTGATTTGAGTTTTGGACTCGAGCCGCCTGAATAAATAAAATCCTAAAGTAGCAGCTATTATTGACATTGCGAGAATTAAAATTAAATCTGAAATCGCAAGCCCCATTATAATCAATGCAGCCGACGCGCACGCGGCAAGTGCAAGCGTGAACGCAAACGAAAAGTCAGACACGCAAAGATAAGACATTAACACCGCCGGAGCTATCCCCGCGCCCTCGAGCTTCAGCAATCTCGCCGCTAAAATCTCTAACAGCCAGGCAGTCAAAATTATAACTATCACGCATTGATTAGACGGCAGATCGTCCTTGATGCCTTTTAGGGGAATGTGCAGCCACATCGGCAGCAAGAACGCCAGCATAATTACTATTGCAAAATGCGTCACCGGAAACATGTCTTCAGTGTAGCCCTGAAGTCTCAATAAATTTGCGGTCTGCGCAGTAACTATTTCGTCACGCGCGATTATAACATCGCCGATCTCAAAACGCCGCTCGATAGCCGGAATATCATCCGCCGCAGCCTCTCTCGCCATTTCAGTCAGCTCTGCGTCCGAACTGAAATTTAAATTGCCCAGCCTCGACAAAATTTGATAAATAAAATTCGCGTCGTTGGCCGGAAGCGACAAACTATTAATCTCTTGCCACAATAACGCCGTCTCAGCAGCGTTATTATTCACGCTTGAAATATTTTCAGCCTCGAGCCGGTCGATATACGCGCTTCCGACCTGCGCCGTCAAATTTAAAATTCTAAATCTGTCAGCCGCGCTTAATTTTACTATTGCCTTGACTAAAGCCTCGGGCAAATAAGCCGGATATTGCGCGTTCACATTATCCCGCAATGCGCCTAACTCCTCAAGCCGACGCCGTAATCGCGACTTCGCGGCCATGTCCCGGACTGTCACGCTCACAACTTTGTCGCGCGCTAATTTCTTTAAAGTCTCTGTCGCAGTCTTGTCGTCATAACGCATGGGCGATATAGCTCTATAAGTCTCAGGCGCAGGACTTCCGACTTTAAACGCCTCGCCCTTTTGACTCAAAAACATCCATTGCAGCCATACAAGCGCACAGCCCGCAGCCGCAAGCGCGAATACGGGCGCAAAATAAATGCTTATATATCTTAAAATTTTAATTTTATTTTGACTAATTAAATTTTTATTCATAACTATAACGCCGCGAATTATTTATTTATTATTCTCGCTCTGCTCGTAGCGTTCATAAGCTTGAACTATCTTTTGCACGATCTCATGACGTACGACATCGGCGTCGCTTAAATCAAAAAATCCTATGCCCTTAATTCCTCGCAAAATATTTCTAACGCTTAACAAGCCCGACGGCGAGCCCTTGGGCAAATCCGTCTGCGTCATGTCGCCAGTCACGACAGCTTTAGACCCGAAGCCCAAGCGCGTTAAAAACATTTTCATCTGCTGAGGCGTAGTGTTCTGAGCTTCGTCTAATATAATAAAGCTCTCGTTTAACGTCCTGCCTCTCATATACGCAAGCGGGACTATTTCTATAACGCCCTTGTCAGCATAGCGCAAAAATCTTTCAGGCGATAATAAATCATAAAACGCATCGTAAAGCGGACGAACATACGGCTCGATCTTCTCGCGCAAGTCTCCGGGCAAGTATCCTAAACTTTCACCAGCCTCGACAGCCGGACGGACTAACACAACGCGATTAACTTTTCCGGCCTTTAGCATCGACACAGCTTCGCACACAGCTAAATAAGTTTTGCCGGTGCCGGCCGGTCCGGCTGCAAATAATATATCATTCTCGCGGATTGCTTTAATATAAGCCCGCTGCCCTGAAGTTTTAGCGCGTATCGGCTTGCCCCGCGCAGTCGTGCAGATTATTTCAGAATATAACGCGTTTAAATTTAAATCATTGCCGTTTGCAAGAGCGTCCATTGACCGCCGAGTATCAACAGCCGTGATCTCATAGCCTTTCTCGGCGGCCTGTGCAAGCTCGCGCAATAAGCTTGACGCAATTTTAACGGCTTGATTATCAGAGCCCTCAATCCGCAAAATATTATCATGCACTGTAACAGACACATGATAACGCGTCTCGACGGCCTTTAGATTTTCATCGTTCTGGCCGACAAGACGCGCGATTGATTCAATATTATGCAGGGTAAGCTGCTCCATCAACTAATTCCTGAAGTCCTACGTCTCTTTTGGTCTTCTTTGCGTACTTGGCCGGCAAGAAATCTTTTGCGACCTGCGGGAACATAATCCAAGTCAAAGCGTCCTCCGGCTGCAAGCTCCAAGC
>JAFSNU010000192.1 GCA_017447325.1 Synergistaceae bacterium
TAAATCATTTATATTATATTTTAGCATAGCCATTCTATCTAAGCCAATTCCAAACGCAAATCCGTTATAGACTTCAGGGTCAATGCCGCCGGCACGTATGACATTAGGATGCACCATTCCCATTCCGGCGACCTCAAGCCAGCCGGTGCCCTTGCAAATCCGGCAATGCGCGTCATGGCCTCCGCATTCAACGCATTCAATATCAAGCTCCATTGACGGCTCTGTGAACGGGAAATAGCTTGCTCTAAATCTATTCTTTAAGCTGCGTCCAAAAAATGCGTTCATCATCTCGCCTATCGTGCCTTTAAGCACAGCGAACGAGACATCTTTATCAACCAACAAGCCTTCCATTTGATTAAACATCGGCGAATGCGTCGGGTCATTATCGCGTCTATAGACTTTGCCCGGGCAGACAACTCTTAAAGGCGCGCCGTATTTCAGCATTGACCTAATCTGCACCGGCGACGTGTGAGTTCTTAATAAAGTTCTCTTGCCGGTCTTAGAGTCGGGGAAATAGAAAGTGTCCTGCATGTCCCGGGCCGGATGCCACGCCGGAATATTTAAACATTCAAAATTATAAAACTCCTCTTCCTTTTCAGGCCCTAACGCGACCGAATAGCCCAAGCCCGTCATTATCTCCGCTATCTCGTGCATGGTCTGCAATACGGGATGAAAAGCTCCGCGAGTTCTGCCGCGCTCCGGCAAAGTCACGTCAATTCTCTCGCTTAACTCCAAACGCTCGTTCTCAAGATTATTCAGCTCAAGCCTTTTAGCGTCAAGCTCACGCTCGATCTCGTCGCGCAAAATATTTAACTCCTGACCCGCTGCTGGCCTCTCGTCCGGCGGCAATTTGCCTAAAGACTTAAGCCATATAGTCAATATGCCTTTCTTGCCGGAATATTTAACGCGTATCTCGTCAAGCGTCTTTAAGTCATCTGCTGACTTCAAATCCTCAAAGAACGCCGCGCGTATATCATGCCTGTCCTTTATTATTACATGACTTACTAATTTCTCACTTTTATCACTCAATCTAATTCCTTCTTTAAACTCTAAAAATCTCTCTCTGACTTAAACTTAACTTTATTAATATTCTCGCTCTCGACGCTTCTAATAAAGAACACCGCCATTCCAACGCGTCCAAGCAGCATTAATAATATAACTATAATCTTGCTCAGGCTCGGCAGCATCGGCGTAATTCCAAGTGATAATCCAGCATTGCCTATTGCCGACACAGCCTCGAAAAATAAAGCTCTAAGCGAGAACGCGCCCTCAGTTGACGCTGCTAATAATAAAGTCCCGCCTAATAAAGCCATCATGTAGACAGCCGCGAGCGACAAGGCCGAAATAATAGTGTTCATCGCGACAATCTGACCGTGATACGCAATTTTCTTCTTGCCCATTAAATTTTGAATTACGGACAAAATTAATATCCCAAAGTTCGTAGTCTTTAAGCCGCCGCCTGTCGAAGCCGGTGAAGTGCCGACAGTCATTAAAAATACTAATATAAATATTCCCGTGCCGCTTAATAAGCCTAACGGCGCAGTGTTAAAGCCGCCCGTTCTGCTCGCAACACTGAAAAATAACGCGTTCCATATAGTGCGCGATAACGGCAGATCTCTTAACGAGTGCGCCCGCTCAGACAGATAAATTAAGAAAGTGCCGACTATAATCAGCCAGAAAGTAACTTGAACTGCTAATAACGACCGCCCCGGGATTTTCTCGCGCTTAAATATAAAGTTCCAGATATCCCGCAAAATTATAAAGCCAAGGCCGCCTAATATTACTAAAA
>JAFSNU010000193.1 GCA_017447325.1 Synergistaceae bacterium
AAATTTAAACGGCGCATTTAATTGGATTTTAGGCGACGAAGTCACGGAAGACAGCATGGGGGCAAATAATTTATCGCAGGACAAGCAGGATATTATTAATTATTTACAAGATAATCCCGGCAAGTCACCGAAAGAAATTGCGGATGATTTAGGAGTAAATTATAATGCAACTAAACAAAGGGTCTTCCGTATGCTAAATGACGGGCTTATTTACAAAACTGGCGCATTATATTACGCAAAAAATTAAGGAGGGGTATAACCGTGTAACTTTTGTAACCGTAGCCCTTAACTCCGCACCATTACTGGCTGGATGGCGGTTACATAACTCTGTAACTTTTGTAACCGGCTGTAACCGAAATATTTCTCTTACTCTCTCTCTTGTAACTAAAAAAAATATATATTACGGTTACAAAAGTTACAAGAGTTACAAGGGCTTGTAACCGTAATAAAATTAGTAATAGCATGAATTTATATAGCGTGAGTTACAAAGTTACACGATATACACCCCGAAAAATTTTAAATTTTGAAAAGGAGAATAAAATTATGGAAAAATTAACATTCAACAGCATTGACAAGGCTTTTCACGGGCAGTTAAGTTTAATAATCAAAATAGCGTGTGAAGATGTAATGCGCGAAAATTTTGACCGCGGCTACGAGCGAGCAAAAAGACTATTATCAAATTTTGTCGGCTGGTATGCGTGCCATGACGTTAAAGAATTAAAAACGCGGGAAGCCTATAAAATAGTCATGGATAAGCTTGCTGACGAGTGCTGGGTTGTTGTTGATGAAAAAGAAGCGCGTTTAAAAGCACGAGACGCTAAATATGCTGATTTAAATGACGAAGAAAAGAAGATTGCGATAATGAAAGATTGCTGCCGTCATTTAGGAGACCCCGAGAAGCCTGTTGAGCGCAAAAAACGTTTACAAGACGAGCGGGCGTATTCGCAGATTATTAAACTCGGGCTTGCGAAAAATTAAGGTGTAAATCATGACAGAGATTATTAAATTCGAAGTTCCGGGGAAGGCAGTTCCGCAGGCGAGACCGGCTGCAAGTTTCAAGGGCGGAAGATACTGGCGTTACGATCCGCCGAAATGTCGCGATTATAAAATCTTTATACTTGAGTGCTTAAAAGCTCAATGCGGCATTGGTCAAAGTAATTTTGAATACCTCGGCGCGGTTAAAATCGAGGTGATTGAATACCGCAAAATCCCTAAAAGTTGGAGTAAAATTAAGCAGATGGCCGCGCGTGCGAATAAAATCAGGCCGGTGTCTAAACCTGATACTGATAATATTTTGAAGATAGTGAAAGACGCATTGAACGGCGTGTTATGGAAAGACGACGCGCAGGTCGTCAGTGATAAAGTCGAGAAATTTTACTCGCAAGAGCCGCGGCTTGTCATAAGCGTTGAATATTTAAATGAAATGATTAATTAAAAATTAAAAAGCATGGGAGTTGAGCAAGTGACAGAGAGTTTGAACGCGAAAGAGTATAAGTCTAAATTTAGATATGCCGAGAGCTGCTTGTATAATTATCAGCTTAATTTATCGAAAATAAAAACTTTAAGCGAGAAGC
>JAFSNU010000194.1 GCA_017447325.1 Synergistaceae bacterium
CTTGCACGCCATGCCGATAAATTTTTCCATTACATTAGCAAGTTTATTTTTAGCTTCGGGTTTATCCATAATATTTTTATTATTTAACTATTTAACTATTAAGTACGCTGTCCTTAATAATCCTGCAAAGGGACGCTGTCCCTTTGAACCCTGCCAGGGTCGCGGACCCAGGACCCATTTATTTAATTATTTATAACTTAAATTAAAAATATCCCGGGAAGTTTTATTAACAACTTCCCAAGGCTTTATAAATTTAAAACTTAAAAGCTCGCAGGCACTCCCGCGATCCATAAACTCAAATGCGGCACGTAAGTCGTCAAGAATAAAACTATAATTTCCGCAATCAAGAACGGCGTTACGGACTTCACTATAGTTTCAAATTTTATATTCGCAATATTACAGCCAACGTACAAGCAATTTCCAACCGGCGGCGTTATCATTCCAATGCCCATATTGACTATAAATATAATTCCGACTAAATACGGGCTGACTCCAACCTGCTGAAGCACCGGCAGTAAAATCGGCGTCAATAACGCGATAGCCGCACTGGAATTTAAGAAACATCCAGCAATTAAAACTATAATATTTAATAACAACAATAAAACATATTTATTATGCGTTAAGGCAAGCATCGCCGAGGCAATTTTTTGCGGGATCTGTCCCATTGTCAAGACATAGCCGAACGTTCCGACCGTCGCCATGATAAGCATGATAACGCTCGCGCCGACCGCAGAATTAGCTACAACTCTGGGAATGTCAGTGATTTTTAAATCTCTATAAACAAACACGCCGACGATTAAAGCATAAAGCGACGCAACCGCTCCGGCCTCAGTCGCCGTGAAAATTCCTGAATATATTCCGCCTAAAATTATTACAGGCATGATTAACGCCCAAATACTTTTAAAGAATACGTTCAAAACATGCTTGGGGCTTCTGTCAACTTTCACCAGCGGCACGTTGTTTTTCTTAGCGTAACGCCAGGCAACTATAATCATGCTCAAGCCCATTAAAATTCCCGGGCCGACGCCGCATAAAAACAAAGTGCTTATAGACGTATTAGCTAAGACGCAGTACGTGACCATGGGAATGCTCGGCGGGATAACCTGTCCGACAGTTCCCGCAGCAGCAACGCAAGCCGCCGAAAAATCTTTGCCGTAACCGTTCTTCTCCATTTCACCGACCATAATTCCGCCGATTGCCGCCGTCGTCGCAGGGCATGAGCCGGAGATCGCCGCAAAGAACATTGACGCAACTATCGCAACCGTCGCAAGGCCGCCGCGCAAAGATCCAAAGAACAACTGCACGAAGTCAACAAGCCGTCTCGATATTCCGCCCTCGCCCATTAAATTTCCTGCTAAAATAAAGAACGGGATTGCCATTAACGGGAACGAGTTAATGCCCTGAAACATCGTCTGCGCCGTCACGACAAGCGAGCTGTTCATGTACATTACTATCGTCACAGCCGCCGCAACGCCTAAAGACGCAGCTATCGGCACGCCCACGAACATTAATACAAAAAAGCTTATAAATAAAGTTGAAATCATTTTATTCTACGCTGCCTCCAGTCACATCTTCGGACTCGGCTTTCTTCTCAAGACGGCCGCAAATCGCTTTCAACGCCTCGTAAATATAAGCAACACCCATAAACACGCTACCGATTAAAATTCCTAAATAAACATAGTTCATGCGAATTCTCAAGGCCGGTGACATTTGACGCGCAAGCCGTCCCCATAACGATCCGACATAATACGTCACTACAAAGAAAAATATTGCCGTAATAATATAGCTCACAAACTGCATAAATCTTTTAACGCCCTTCGGGAACATGTCTTGAATTAATTCGACGCTGATATGCTGAGCTTTGCGTGCGCCTAA
>JAFSNU010000195.1 GCA_017447325.1 Synergistaceae bacterium
AGACAGCGAGACAGCGAGACAGCGAGACAGCGAGACAGCGAGACAGCGAGACAGCGAGACAGCGAGACAGCGAGACTAATAGTCTATATTTAAATAAATTAGATACTTCACACGATAATAGCCAAGTTAATATTCCCGGGCTCACAAGAAAGATGCAGCTTGTGGAGCTTGATATTTTTAAAGCGTTTAAAGCAATTTGCGAAAAACATAATTTAAGATACTTTGCAATCGGCGGGACGTGTATAGGCGCGGTTCGCCATCACGGCTTTATACCGTGGGACGATGATATGGATGTCGCCATGCCGTATGAGGACTATGTAAAATTTTTTGAAGTCGCAGGGACGGAGCTACCGGAGAATTTAAAGATGTGGGATTTATCATCACGAAAACACTTTCCGCTTTTATTCAGTAAAATTTATAATATAAATACGACATTTATCGAGGCAGATAATTTACCTTACAAAGAAAATTATGCAGGAGTGTTTATTGATATTTTCCCGATATACGGTATGCCGAGCGGCAAGCTAAGGCAGAAAATTTTTATATTTATTGTTCGAATGCTACGAAAGTGCGATTTAATTTTGCGCTTTAAACTTCACGAGACGTTTAAGAAGAAAATATTTTTATTCATGCTGCGCAATAAGCCGTTTTATTATTTCTTAATTCTAACTAAAAAATTTTTAAGTAAATATAAACATTTTGACTCGTCAGACAAAATTATTTTTCCGTGGCGGCCTTTACCGGGCGAACCGCAGGGAAAATATTATAAAGGCGTGTTTTATTACGAAGATTTTAAAAATTTTCCAGAAGTCCCGTTTGAAGATACAACAATGCGCGTGCCGGTCGGCTATGACAGATATTTGACGATGGACTTCGGCGATTACATGCAGCTGCCGCCGGAAGAAGAGCGAATATCGTCGCATTCGCAGGGCGGAATTATAGATTTTGAAAGATCGTATAAATACTATCAGGAGCGTTTAAATTAAAATGCTGATAGGCTACACTGCCGGCGTGTATGATTTATTTCATGTCGGACATTTAAATTTATTAAAAAATGCTAAAGGCCTTTGCGATAAATTAATCGTTGGAGTGACTGTCGATGATTTAGTCGAATATAAAGGCAAGCGTGCGATGATACCGTTTGCGGATCGAATAGAGATAGTGCGCAGCATAAAATACGTTGACGCAGCTGTGCCTCAGTATGACATGGACAAATTAGCCGCATGTAAAAAGCTCGGCGCGAAAATTTTATTTGTCGGCGACGACTGGTACGGAACTGAAAAATGGCGCGATTATGAAGCTGAGTTCGCAAAGCATGAAATTAAAATAATTTATTTCCCGTACACGCAGGGCGTGTCGTCAACTAAAATTGCTCAGGCGTTAAAGGCAGTGCGCGGCTGGACGCTTGATAATAATAATAAATCGCATTTAAATTTAAATTAAGAAATTGGAGGGCTTGAATTGATAAATAAAGATTACTGCATGAGCAGCTATCTGGCTTTAAGATATATCGAAGACGATAATTATGATTTCTTTGAGCATACGCGCCATAAAATTTTTAAGCCGATTGACGACGCGCAGAAAATTTTGGTCGATAACGCTGACGAGATAGATGAAGCTATAAGCTCGCAGTTTGAAGATTTGCGTAAAAATTATAAAAAATTAGGCGTGATGCTGAGCGGCGGCATGGACTCGGCGATAGTCGCAAGCTATATGCCAGGCTGCGAGGCTTATACGTTTAGATTTTTAAACGGTGAATTTGAAAGCGACGAGCTTAAACGCGCTGAGCATTACGCTGAAATTAATAATTTAAAATTAAATTATGTTGATATTAACTGGGATGTTATAGATAAAAATCTTGATGAAATTATGAAATTAAAGGGCGCGCCCGTTCACTCGATAGAGCCGCAGATTTATCAAGCTGCAATTAAAGCAAAGGATGACGGAGTTGACTTGATGTTAATCGGTGAGAGCAGCGATTTAATATTCGGCGGAATGGATAAATTATTGTCGCGCGACTGGAGCTTTGACGAGTTTTATTCGCGCTATGTATTTTTAGAGCCGTGCGAAGTCTTAAACGAAAATTTTATTTTTGACATGCATTATTTATTTGAGCGTTACAGACAGCCTGATAATCAAATTAATTTTCTGAAATTTCTTGATGATATATTCGCGCTTGAAAGTTTTAGTTCGTACAGCAATGCGTTTAATGCGGCTAAATTAAATTATTATGATCCGTACGCGAAATTAAAAATGCGGAGCAAATTAGATTTAAATAGAATTAGGCGCGGCGAGAGCAAATATTTAATTAGAGCTTTATTCGCGAAGAAATATCCGGATATAAAAATCCCGAATAAAAATCCGATGCCGAGGCCGGTTGATTATTATTTTCGAGACTGGAGCGGGCCTGTTAGGCCTGAGTTTAAAAATAATTTAGACATGCAAAAATTTTCGGGCAATCAAAAATGGCAGCTGTATTGTCTCGAAAGATTTTTAAATAAATTTGAAAATTAAGTTTAAATACTATTGACATGGAGGCATTTTTATGCATGCAATTGACACGAGACACGAGACCTGTTCTATATTTTTAGAAAGATAAGGCAGCACGGATTAATAAAATCTTTCAAAATATTTTTAAATATAATTAGATGCAGATATTCAAGCTCAAAATATTTATGGCTGCGCGGCGCGTTGGTCAGGCTTGGCCTTGCTGAATTTTACGTGCAAAGCTTTGTGTTAAGCGTCGGGCAGGCTTGCAATTATAAGTGCGCGGACTGCAGCAATTTCGCTCCGTATGCGCCAAAAAATTTTCTGCGCTATGATTTAGAAAATATAATTAGAGATTTGAAAATAGTTTTTAATGCTGTTTATTGCGTAGGCACTTTACAAATACAGGGCGGCGAGCCGTTTTTATATTCGGACTTGGGCGGTTTAATAAAATTTATCGCAAGTTCCGGGAAAGTTAATAATATAGTTATAGCGACTAACGGATCTATAATGCCGAGCGGCGAGCTGCTGGAGATTATAAAATTAAATAACGTTCATGTTAGGATAAGCGATTATAACATCACGCCGGATAAGACTAAAAGCTTGATAGAAATTTTGAAATTAAAAAATATTGCGTACTCGCTTTATGTGTTCGCAGGCGGCAACGGCTATTGGTTCAACACCGGCCGCAAAGATTTTAAACGCACTGATAATGATTTAATTGTGAAAGAGCGTTTTAGAACTTGCGCGTTTCGAGGCTGTTTGACTCTTGAGCGCGGACAGTTCGCGAGGTGCAGCCGCGGCAACAATGCGCCGGAAATTCAAAATTTTGCAAGCGTCCCGGGCGATTATTTAATCTTAAAAGATGATAAAGAGTTTAGGCGCGAGTTTATGAAATATTATTATAATTTAAATTTCATGGAAGCCTGCCGGTATTGCAGCGGAACTAATCAAAACGACATGATTATTGCAGCAGAGCAGATTAAAATTTAAAATTAAAATTAAAACGCTTTAGCTTATTAATTTAGGCTGAGGCGTTTTGTTATAAAAATAAATTTTATAGTTTATAATAAATAAATTGAAATAAAATAATTTTAATTTTGATTAAAGGGGGATTTTTTTTAAATGAAAATAGTTATTCTCGACGGCTATACTGAGAACCCTGGGGATTTAAGCTGGAAAGGCATCGAAGCGTTCGGCGAGTTAAAAGTCTATGACAGAACGCCGCTTGACGACGACGCGGAAATTATAAAGCGCATCGGCGACGCTGATATCGCAATCACGAATAAGACGCCGATTAATAAAAAAATTATTGACGCTTGCAAAAATTTAAAATTTATAAGCGTGCTTGCGACTGGTTATAATATAGTAGATGTCGAGTATGCTAAATCAAAAAATATTCCCGTTTCTAACATACCGACTTACGGCACTGACGCTGTCGGACAGTTCGCGATAGCTTTATTGCTTGAAATTTGTCATCATGTCGGACATCATGATAAAGCAGTTAAGGCCGGCAAGTGGGAGAGCTGCCCGGACTTTTGCTTCTGGGATTATCCGTTGATAGAATTAGCCGGAAAGACAATGGGCATTATCGGCTTCGGACGCATCGGCCAGAAGACCGGCAAGATCGCAAAGGCTATCGGAATGAAAGTAATTGCCGTTGACGAGTACCCGAATGATTTCGGCAAAGAGATTGCGGATTATGTAACGCTTGATGATTTATTAGCGAAGTCGGACGTTATAGCTCTGCATTGCCCGTTGTTTGAATCGACCAAAGGCATTATTAATAAAAATAGCATTGCGAAGATGAAGGACGGCGTGATTATATTAAATAACTCGCGTGGGCCGCTTATCGTTGAGCAGGATTTAGCCGACGCTTTAAATTCCGGCAAAGTTTACGCGGCCGGTCTTGATGTTGTGAGTACAGAGCCGATTAAGGGCGATAATCCGCTTTTAAAGGCCAAAAATTGTTTTATCACGCCGCATATTTCTTGGGCGCCGAAAGAGTCCCGCCAGCGCATTATGGACATGACGGTTGATAATATAAAGGCGTTTATTGACGGCTCGCCGGTGAACGTTGTAAATAAATAATTTTAAATTTTTAAAATTTTAAAAATTTTTTGAGGTGAAATTTCTTGAGTGATTTAGCCTTTAATAATAATAAAATAGGAATTTACGCTGCTGAACGTTTAACGTCTAATCTGTCCGGCGTGATATTCCGCGAACAGCCAAGGACAGCGGACGGCAGCACAGGGCTGAACGCTCATTTGGAAATGATAGAGGAATATCCCAGAATGGGCAAGATGATCGGCTTGCAGATCAGGCTTGACAAGGACGAGAACATCGAGAAGACTTCGCGGGGCTATGTCTGCCGGGGCGAGATGCAGCACGCGGCGTACTGGCTTCAGCACGCTCTGCCCGTTCTGGCGATGGTCTATGAGCAGGAGAACGACAGGTTATTATGGAATGTTATAACGGCTGATAATATAGAAATTAATAATAACAGCTGGAATTTATTAGTGCCGTATGACGAAAGCCATGTTTATAATGCTGAAGCGATAGACGCGATAGCTGAATTGCCGTGCTACAGCCCATATCTTGCGAGGCTCGCGCTTATGCGTCCGTGGATGAGATTAATCGAAGTCGGCTATGATGTTATTGCCGAGCTTGACGAGTGGGTTAATCAGCCGTCGGTGATGGGAAAGATAAGATTATCTGTCTTTAATAACGCGAATAATAATAATAAATTAGAAGCTGTGTATGACTGGCCGTTTTATACTAACTCGGACATGCCGCACGCGCTGCGCTTGCCGTCGCTGTTCCCTTGGGCGAGCATTAAAAATTTTTCAAGCGACGATAATTTTATTTCGCCGTACGCAGTCGAGGCCGGCGAGATCGCGAAATTTAAATTAAAGCTTGGCTTAAATGACTTAGGCCGCGCATTTTTATTGACTGATAAATTTCTGCGCAAGGGCGACTTCCCGAAAGTCGGGCAGATTAACGGCTTCGGCTCTGAGTACGAAGAGGGAATTAAATTTAAATTATTTAATAATAATAATAGCAAGCGTTAAATTGTAATTTATTTTAATAATTAATTATAAAACAGGCGGTAATAAATTAATTTGCCGTCTGTTTTTTTAAGATTTTAAATTAAATTTGAGGGGCGTGGTTAAAATAGCTGCGAAAAAGTTTAATGTTCTTGTAAATGGCGTATGGTGCAAGGGATGTTCGCTGTGTATCGGCGTGTGTCCTAAAAATGTTCTTGGCTTGAGCGATAGACTAAAGGCCGAGGCGGTCAATCAGGAAAATTGCATTGGATGCAGGCAATGCGAAAATATCTGTCCTGACTTGGCAATCACAGTTCAGGAAAATGAAAGCGAGGCAAAATAATATGGCTGGAGTAAAATTCTGGCAGGGCAACACGGCGATGGCGCACGGTGCGCTTGCGGCCGGCTGCAATTTCTTCGGCGGCTATCCTATTACGCCTTCAACTGAGATTGCGGAGGTCATGGCTGAGGAGCTGCCGAAAATCGGCGGGCATTTTATGCAGATGGAGGACGAGATAGGCGGAATAGCTGCGGCAATAGGCGCGTCGATAGCAGGAGCAAAAGCTCTCACGGCGACGTCCGGCCCGGGCTTCTCGTTAAAGCAGGAAAATTTAGGCTTGGCCTATATAGCTGAAATTCCGATTGTAGTAGTTGACGTTATGCGCGGCGGACCTTCGACAGGAACGCCTACTAAAATTGCTCAGGCGGACGTTATGCAGGCGCGTTGGGGAACTCACGGAGATCATGCGAGTATATGCTACTCGCCGTCGAGCGTTCAGGAATGCTATGATTTAGCTATAAAAGCTTTTAACATGGCCGAGAGATTTAGGCAGCCTGTTTTAATTTTAGGCGATGAAGTAGTCGGACATATGCGCGAAAAAGTTTTGACTAAAGATCAAGACGAGATTAAAATTATTAATAGAGCTAAGCCAAGCTGCGAGCCGGATAAATTTACGCCGTATAAGCCTAATGAAGAGACGGGCGTGCCGGAGATGGCGGCCTTTGGTGATGGCTATTCATGGCATGTAACGGGCTTGACTACCAACGAATGGGGCTTCCCGACTAATAATAATAATGAAATTGAGAAAAAGATTACGCGCATTGTCGATAAAGTCGCGAGGGCGCGTGATGAAGTAGTTGAATATGAAGCTGAAAATTTGGACGACGCGGATATTATAGTAGTAGCATACGGCAGCGTCGGACGTTCGGCTTTAAGAGCTGTGCGTGACGCGAGACGCGAGGGAATACGCGTAGGATTTTTCAGGCCGATTACTCTTTGGCCGTTCCCTGACAAAGAATTATTAAATTTTGCTGTTAAAGCTAAGGCTAAAAAAATTTTAGTGCCGGAATTAAATGCAGGTCAAATGGTCTTAGAGGTCGAGAGATTAATTAAAGGCTATTGCGATGTTGAAGCTTTAAGCTTAGTGAACGGCGAATTATTTAAGCCGGCTGAGATTTTAAATAAAATAAAGGAGTGTGCATAATTATGCCGAGCAAAGAAGTTTTGAGCTGGATTAGGTCGCGCTTCATGCCGCATATTTGGTGTCCGGGCTGCGGCCATGGCGTCATCATGCACGCATTAATCAGGGCGTTAATCTCGTTGAATAAAGACAAAGACAAGACTGTAATTGCGTCAGGCATTGGCTGCTCGAGCCGCATGGCCGGTTATATAAATGCCTGCACGCTGCACAGCACGCATGGCCGTTCGCTTGCCTTTGCAACCGGAATTAAAATGCACAAGCCGGAGCTGACTGTTGTAAATGTCATGGGCGACGGCGACTGCACGGCTATCGGCGGCAATCACTTTATTCATGCCTGCAGACGCAATATAGATATTACGGCAATAGTCATGAACAATAATATTTACGGAATGACGGGCGGACAGGCGAGTCCGACGACGCCGTTCGGAGCTTTCGCGACGACTACGCCTTACGGAGCTATAGACCCGACGTTTGACATTTGCAAATTAGCCGAGGGCGCTGGCGCGTCTTACGTTGCACGTACTACAATAGCAAATCCCAAACAGGCCGAGCAGTTTATTGCTAACGGAATTAAGAAAAAGGGCTTCGC
>JAFSNU010000196.1 GCA_017447325.1 Synergistaceae bacterium
ATCGACGCTTGTATAATCGGCATTGTTGACAGCGTTGATTTATAAATTTATAAATTAAATGCGAGGTGAGTAATTAAATGGCTCGTATTTATACAGGAGGCGGAGACCACGGCGAAACGAGGCTGTGGGACGGCTCCAGAGTTTCAAAGCGCGATCCGAGAATTGAGTTAAACGGAGCTTTAGACGAGACGAGTTCGGCTGTAGGCCTTGCGAGAGCTCTTGCGCCGAAAATCTTGCAGCCTGAGTTATTAAAAATTCAGCAGTTACTGCAAAATTTAATGGCTTACGTAGCACGCGGCAATAAGAGCGTGACGCCGCCGGATTGGCATGAGCTCGAGGCATGGATAGACAAGACAACTTCAAGCTATCCGTTGAAGAACGAGTTCGTGTTCCCGGGCGATTCGCCAGCCGGAGGAGCTTTGCATGTCGCAAGAGCTATGGTAAGACGCGCCGAGCGTATGGCTCTGCCGTTGTGGGACGGCGAGGGAATGTTGTCGGAAGATGCTTATAAATTTATAAACAGACTTTCTGACTTGTTATTCGCTCTTGCCCGCAAGGCAGACGTTGAAAGTTTTGTTGATAAAGTCGTTAAAAAAATTATGGAAGCTGATGCAAAGCCTGAAGATAAAGAGGCTGACGTAACGCTTGACGAGGCTTTGAATATTATAGAAGCGGCGAAGAGCGAGGCAAAGTCAATAAACGTGCCTATGGTCGTGACAGTGCGTGCGCCGGACGGAAGTTTGTTAGCGTTTGAACGCATGAAAGATTCTTTGCCGGTGAGCATCAGCGTCTCGCAGAATAAAGCTTTGACGGCTTTAAATTTAAAGATGGATACGCGTGACTTAGGGCCGTTAGTTCAGCCGGGGGCAGCTTTGTACGGCTTGCTTAATGACCCGAGCGTTGTCGCGTTCGGCGGCGGAAGATTATTAAAAATTAATGATAAAATAGTCGGAGCTGTCGGAGTGAGCGGCGGAAGCCCTGACGAGGACATGCAGGTTGCGGACGCTGCCGTGCGGTGCTTTGAAGCTTTAAGAAAATAAATTATAATATTAATAAATTTTTTAATTTTTAATTTTTAGAACGGAGGCGCTTTACAAGAATGGAAGTAAAAGATCAGGATCTTGCTAAGCTCGTTAAGACTATAGCTGAGAAGCTTATAGCTGAGACCAGCGAGCCGGCGCCTGCTCCGAAGGATGAAGTCACTGTTCTGACAGAGAAGGCGAAAAAGGCTCAGGAGATTTGGCATTCGCAGTTTAATATTGCGCAGAAGTCAGCTGTTATCGCAAAACTTCGCGCAGATTTAAGACCGCATGTTGAAGAGCTTGCCGAGATGGCGTGGAAAGAGACGAAGATGGGACGCCTCGAGGACAAGATCGCGAAGAAGATCGTTGCAATCGAGAAGACGCCCGGACCTGAGTGGTTCACTACTAAGGCAACTTCAGGCGACAACGGCCTTGTGCTTGAGGAGCTTTCGCCGTTTGGAGTTATCGCGTCGATCTGTCCGTCAACCAACCCGGTGGCGTCGATTATTAACAACACGATCTGCATGATCTCCGGCGGCAATGCTATAGTATTTGCTCCGCACCCCGGCGCAGTTAAGTGCACGCAGAAGGCTGTTGAAATAGTCATGAAGTCGCTGAAAGAGAGCGGCGCACCGGACGGATTAGTTTCAGCTTTGCAGAACGTGTCCCTTGACGCGATGAACGCATTAATGACGCATCCGAACGTGAACATGATCTCGGCCACCGGCGGCCCGGGCGTTGTCAAAGCTGCTTTGCAGTCAGGCAAGCCGGCAATCGGAGCAGGCCCCGGCAACCCGCCTGTCGTTGTTGATGAGACGGCTGACTTGGCAAAAGCGGCTGTTGATATTATTAAAGGCTCAAGCTTTGATAATAATTTGCAGTGCATCGCTGAGAAAGAGATTATTGCAGTTAATTGCATAGCCGACGAGCTTAAAGAGCATATGTTAAAGAACGGCGCGTTCGAAGTCAAAGACCCGGCGAAGATCGAGGAATTATTAAAGCTAACGCTTGTAAAAGGCAAGCCGAACCGCGATTTCGTAGGACGCAACGCGCAGGTTATTCTTGAGAAGATCGGCTACAAAGTCGGCGCTAATATTCGCATAATTTTAGTTGAGACGGACGAGATGCACCCGTTCGCTCAGGAAGAAATGCTTATGCCTATACTGCCGTTAATTAGAGCCGCTGATTTTAACGAGGCTCTTGCAATGGCGAAGAGACTTGAGCACGGCTTCAGACATTCAGCGTGCATCCACAGCAAGAACGTTGACAACATGAGCCGCATGGCCCGCGAGATGCAGACGACGATGTTCGTTAAAAATTCTGCGTCGCTCGCAAGCATCGGCGTCGGCGGAGATTGCCCGACCGCGTTCACGATTGCTACGGCAACCGGACAGGGCCCGACCACTCCTGCGTCATTCTGCAGAGTGCGCCGCTGCGTATTACATGGCTCGTTCAGAATTATTTAATTAATTTAAATTAATTAAAATTTTATTTTGGTTTCACGATAACAACTCCTAATAAAAGCCTCTTGCATGAATTAATTTTCAGCAAGAGGCCTTTTAATTATTTATAAAATTTTAAATTTAAATTACTTGCCTGCAAGATACTCGTTCATGCTGGCGGCTGCGCGTCTGCCCTCGCCCATTGCAAGTATAACAGTCGCTGCGCCGAGAACTATATCTCCGCCGGCCCACACGCGCGGAATGCTCGTCTTTTGATTTTCGTCAACTATAA
>JAFSNU010000197.1 GCA_017447325.1 Synergistaceae bacterium
ACGCTTAATAATTTTAAATCATTTAAATTTTCAGAGTGCGCAGCTTCTCCCTGAGCCCTGAGCCATTATACAAATTTAACGCATTCAAAGTCAATCCCTCGTTTTGCTTAAAATTTTTTAAAAGCCGTCTGCAAATTTAATTAATTATAAATCAACAGACGGCATTGAATTTATTATAGCAAATTTAAATTTTTAATTTTAAATTAATTAATACGCCGATTATAAAAGTTAATAAGCCCGTGATTAAAAATATTTGAGCAATTTCAAAATTTAACGAGATTAACACGCTCGCTGCTACTGCTGATAAGGCCATGAGCAGCGAGTCGCTGATGTTGGAGCAGGCAATCACGCCGGAGACTTTTGACTCGGGAGCTTTGGTCTGCATGACTGCATATAACGGCACGATATAAAGTCCGCCGAAGAACGCGATCGCGAATAAACACAGCGGGATAATTAAATTATTTATATTGCTGAAGAACTGCCAGGCGTTGATTATATTATTGCCGTCAACGCTTGCAGGCTTACCGCTTACAAAATATAAAATCACGCTTGATATTGCGATGCCGTAAGCCGACGCCGGGACGTAACGGGTCGTTATCTTGCCCTTTAAAACCGCGTCGCAGGTCATCGAGCCGAGGCCTATACCTAACGAGAAGATCGCGAGAAACGAAGTCGCAACGCTCTCGTCAGCATTCAAAACTAATTTCGAATAAGTCGGGAACTGCGCAAGAAACACCGCGCCCACAAGCCAGAACCACGAGATCGAAAGCATAGACAAAAATACTTCGCGCATGGGCGTGACTTCATGCCATAAATTTATAGTCTTATTAACAACGCTCTTGATTTTAAAATCTAATTTTAAATTTGGATTTATCGGCTTCGTGTCCGGGATTAATAAACTCGACAGCCAGCCGAGCAATGCTATTAACACGACAAGATTTCCAGTTATGACGACGCTGCGCAAAACTAAAAGTCCGCCCGCGATCGTCCCGCTTAAAATTGCTAAATACGTTCCCATTTGAATTAAACCGTTGCCGGCGATAATCTCGTCAGGATATAAATGCTGAGGCAATATGCTGTATTTTGCAGGGCTGAAGAAAGCCGACTGCGCTCCCATTAAAAATAACACGCTTAATAAAAACCAAGTCGCGAGAAATTTATAATCCAAACTATTTAAATAAAATCCGACAGCCGCGCCGATCATAATTATAATCTCGGCGAACTTCACCCAGCGCATCAAACGCGAGCGGTCAAACTTGTCGGCCAAGTCGCTTGCGGGCGAAGCAAACAAAAAGAACGGCAATATAAAAACTCCGGCGGCAGCGTTGACTAAAATTCTCGAGTCAATTCCGGCAGCGTCGCCGATCTTGTAAGTTATAAGCATTATTAACGCGCTCTTGAAAAAATTATCGTTGAACGCTCCTAAAAACTGCGTCATAAACAACGGCATGAACCGCCGCGTGAATAAAAGTTTTAACATAAATTTATTTAACACTCCTTAAAATTTTTCACAAAGTTCTTCATGCTATACATAGCAAATTTTAAATATTCTTGGCCCCCTTGTAAGGGGGGCTGGCTACTTTAGCAGACTGGGGGGTACTTCACCCCTCCGACCTCTTCGAAATTTAAAGCCATATGCCCATGGCTTTAATCCTGCCTTGCAGGGTAGGCAAGAGCAATTAAAAAGTGTTTTTAGTATAGCAAATCTAAATTTAAATTTTCACAAAGTGTCTCAGCTCGACCATCAAGACCGCAAAGAATATTAACGCGCAGCCCATGGCAGCCTGAAGCGTCACCGTCTCGCCGATAAAAATTATTCCGCTGAGCAATCCAAACACGGCCTCTAAACTCATAATTATTACCGCGTGCGTCGGATTAGCAAATTTCTGCGAGCAGACCTGCAGCGTGTAGCAAATAAAACTGCAGATAAATATCATGAATATTAACTGGTAAAAGCCGCCCTGCGCCGACAGATAAAATTTATAATCATGAATTAATTTAAATGCAAATTCAGTCTCGAATATTAATCCGGAAATTAACGAGCAGACTGCAAGCACTGCAAACTGAATAAAGCTAATTGAAATTGGATCGCTGCCCTGCGTGTATTTTGCAATAGACAAAATCTGTCCGGCGTATAGAAACGCGCTGAGCACTGTGAAGCCGTCGCCGATGCTCAACGGCTCGCTTATGTCTCCGGCTAATAACGCCATTCCCGCCAGGCATACTCCGGCCGCAATTAAAACAATCCAGCCCGGGAAAATTTTTTTGAATATCCATAAGATCAACGGCACAAGTATTACATAAATCGCCGTGATAAACGCGTTACGTCCGCCGCTCATGTATAACAGCCCGATAGTCTGCGTTGTAAGAGCCGTGAATAAAAACAAGCCGATTATAATTCCGCCCTTAAGCTCAGCCTTGCTAATATTTAAAATTCTTTTGCTGAAAAATATAAATGTTATCATTCCGCCGAAGAAAAATCTTAAAAACAAAAGCCAGCTTACCGGATATATATCAACCAAAATTTTCATCGCGGGGAAGCTCAAGCCCCACAGCAGCGAAGTCGTAAACAGTCCCAAGTCCGCCAGTGCGCCTATATAATTATTTTTCAAGCTCAATAAAACCATCTCCTTTATAATAAAGCTCATCCAAAACATTTATTAAATTTATCTGCCCTGCGTGAAATTATTTTAAAATTATCTTATCATTTTTATTGCTCTTGCGCTTGCCCGGCGTGATGACTTTAATATTAACCGATGCGCTCCGTCCGTCCTGATCCGTTACTCCGATTACATGCTCACCGTCCGGTACTCCGTGAAAGAAATTTGCACCAGAGCTTGAGCTGCCTAAATATTCTCCGTCCATGTACCAGTAAACTTGCCCGCTTGCGCCCTCGCTCCTGAAGGGTATTCGCCGTTCCAAATCAAACGGCGCGAGTATATAGCTCGAGCCTGACACCGGCGAAACTATATTCAGCGGCGACTTCTTATAAATTCTTTTAGACTTTATATTTTTAGCCTGTTCAAGTTCTGACGGCATAATTAAAACTTTCTCGCCCTGCCTTAAAGTGTGGAGCTTGCATGTGACTGTGTGAGTAACGCCCTCGATGCTCCACTCTGGCCGCGTTGATATGCAGGCCGCATTAGGCGGCTCGCCCGACAAGCTGCAAACGCGCCTTGACACGACTTTATCCGGCTTGTCATACCAGCCTGACTTCGGCGATATAATTCTCAAAATTTTTACGGCAACAGGAGCGGCAGCCGTTGCTCCGACAAGTCCCGTCCAAGCCGAGCCGTCAGGACTTCCCGCCCAGACTACGCAGGTATAATCCGGTGTCCATGCGGCAGTCCAAGCGTCTCTTAACCCGTAAGACGTGCCGGTTTTCAAAGCTATACGCCACTTCTGCCCTAAAGTCCCGCGTGAAAATAACGACAACGCGCCTTTATGATTTAAAATATCGCAGATCATCCAACAAGCTTCCTGCGACGCAACGCGCGAACTCGCAACTTCTTCATCACGCAACAACGATAAATTTCTAAACTTGCCTAAAGCAGCTAAAGCCGCGAACGCCTCGAGCTCTTCGTACAAAGTCACCTCGCAGCCGCCGAGTATTAAAGAATCTCCGTAATATTTCGCGTTATTATTAAAGTGTTTAAATCCAAAATCTTTAAGCAATCTCAAAACTTTATCAGGATCGGCGCGCCTTAACACTCGCACCGCCGGAGCGTTTAAAGACTCAGCAAGCGCAACCCGCGCACTCACCGCGCCTCTGTAGCTCAAGTCAAAATTTCTCGGAGCTCGGCCTGAAAATGCCGTCTGAGTGTCGGCAAGCAAAGTTGAGCCCGTTAATATTCCCTGCTCTACCGCTTCAAGATAAACAAAGGGCTTTAACGTTGACCCGGGCGATCTCAAGCCAAGGCCGCAGTCAACCCATGAGGCTCGTGAATTAATATTATTAAAATTAAATCTCGCGTTGCCCACCCATGCTATTAATTTCCCCGTTTTATTGTCAGCTATGCCGGCAGCAAGCGTTATATTAGCCGGAAAGCTCCGCGCGGCCTGAGCTAAAATTGCCTCAAGCTTCGTCTGCGCATTCAAATCTAAACTCGTGTAAATATTTTTGTCAGGCTTAATATTTCCATAAGGCGCAAATATGCCTAACTTATTAAAAATTAATTCCGCGAAGTGATACGCTCTGAACGGCGGCTGCGTTCTCTTGCGGGGCAGCTCTTCAAGCAAAGCGCGCGCGGCCTCGTCATACGTGAAAATTTTCTTGCTCTCCATTAACTTTATAATCGCGTCTCTTCTCGCCTTTGCAGCTTCATAATTTAAGTCAGGCCGGTAAACAGTCGGGCTCTTCAACATTCCGATTAATAAACAAGCCTCGCCGGTTGAGATCTGTGACGCGGATTTATTAAAGTAAATCAACGACGCAGCTTGAACGCCCCGGATATTTCCGCCGAACGGAGCGCGATTTAAATAATTCTCTAAAATTTCCGGCTTGCTTAACTCATGCTCAAGCTTCATCGCCATGATAAATTCTCTAATTTTAGTGATTACATTTCTTGAACGTCCCTCGCGCTCTGAGACTGCAAGACGCACTAACTGGCTCGTGATAGTCGAAGCTCCGGACGCAACGCGCTGATAAATTAAATTTTGATATAAAGCCCGCGCTATTGCTATAAAATCAATTCCAAAGTGACTATAAAATCTTCCGTCCTCAACTCCAACGGCGACAAGCGGCAGCCACTTGCCCATCTCGCTTAATTTAATAGGCACTTGCCATTCTGAGTCCGGCGATAATCTCAAGTGAAATAATTTGCCTTGATTATCGTACAGAGCCGGAGAGCCGTCGATATTTACAATTTTATTTAAATAATTAACATCGAAAGGCACGGTAAGCCATAACGCCGTGAAGATTACAAAGCACGCGATTATGGCCGCCGCGATTAACTTTAATATAAATCTCATAAATTATTAATAATTTTAAATTTTAATTTTCATTCTATCACGCATAGCTTCAAACTCGCTGCTTAAAGCTTTAAGCAAAATATCAGCATTATTAATTTGCAGCTCAACCTGCTTAAAGCCCGTCCCGCCGTAAGAATTACGATTTGCAACGCTCGCCTGAGCCGAGATTAAATCTAATAAATCTTCATCGCAACTTGATAAATGCGCTTGCCATTGCTCTAAACTTAAATCTTTAAACTTCAAATTATTTTCAATGCAGAACGCAACGAGCTTGCCGACCTGATAATGCGCATCCCTGAACGGCACGCCGCGCTTGACTAAATACTCGGCTATGTCCGTCGCTAGAGCAAAGCCCTTGCCCTTGCCGTTATCAATGCTGTCAAGAGCCGCAGCTTCGTCAACTTCAATTTTAGAAATTAAATCGGCTAAAATATTTACAACGCTCTCGACAACATCAAGCGACGCGAATAATCCGCGCTTGTCTTCCTGCAAATCTCTATCATAAGTCATGGGCAAGCCCTTTAAACTTACTAATAAATCCATCATGTGGCCTAAGACTTGGCCGGTCTTGCCTCGAATTAACTCTAAAACATCCGGATTTTTCTTCTGCGGCATCATGCTCGAACCGGTACAAAACGCGTCAGGTAATTTCAGCCAGCCGAACTCCTGCGTACTCCAGATTATAAAGTCCTCGCTTAAACGCGACGCATGCACTGCAAAGACGCTCGCGAAATGATGAAAATCAGTCATGTAATCGCGCTGCGCAACCGTGTCCAAACTATTGCGGGTTGCGTGATCAAAGCCTAATAAATCAGCCGTGAAATTTCTATCTATATTAATAGTAGAACCTGCAAGCGCGCCGGCTCCGAGCGGACATTCATTAAGCGCGTTCAACGCAAATTTTAAACGCTCATAATCGCGGTTAAACGCCTCGAACCATGCTAATAAATAATGCCCGAACGAGATCGGCTGCGCTTGCTGCAAATGCGTATAGCCCGACACTATCACAAATTTATTTTTATCAGCCTGAGCTAAAATAATTTTTAATAAATTAATAAAGCTCTCGCTCAAATTTAAAAGCCTGTCACGCAAATATAATCTTACTGTAACTTGAACTTGATCATTGCGGCTGCGTGCAGTATGCAGTTTAGCTCCTAACGGCTCAAGCTGCGTCAATCTATTTTCGATATTCATGTGAACATCTTCAAGCTCAACATCAGGCTTGAACTTGCCGCTTTGAATTTCGCTCAGGAC
>JAFSNU010000198.1 GCA_017447325.1 Synergistaceae bacterium
GCAGCGCTCAGAGTCCTGCAAGCGAAGAGCAGACGGCTGAATTAATAAAGACGCGAATAATGAGCAAACTGAAGGACATAAAATCATTCCCGCAGTTTGTTCTTGAGACTATGCGCAAATTAAAGGACCCGGACAGCAGCGCGTCGGACGTGGCGAAGAGCCTTTCGCGCGACGAGGGACTTGTGCTTAGGGTGTTAAAGCTCGCGAACTCGGCTTCGTTTGGAATGTCACGCAATATATCTAATATATCTGAAGCAATATCGTTACTGGGCTATAAGAACGTCAGCAATTTAGTTCTTGCGGCGACTGTTTATTCTTCAATGGATAAAGGTCTGTCCGGCTACGCGCTTGACAGAGGCGAGCTGTGGCGTCACTCTCTCATGGTTGCGCACGCGTCGCGCTACATCGCAAAGAAGACCGGCCTTGTCTCAGTTGAAGATGCTTATGTCGGAGGCTTGCTGCATGACATCGGCAAAATAATTTTGAACGATTATGTGCGCTTCGGCTATGGAATAATAGTAAAGATGGTAGAAGAGGAGCATATGCCGTTCACGATGGCCGAACGTAAAGTCTTAGGCTTTGATCACGCCGCAGTCGGAGCGATATTAGCTGAACGCTGGGGTTTGCCTGAGGCCTATCAAATGGCGGTCGCGTATCATCACAGGCCGAATGATCTTCCGGAGGACAAGAAGCAGTATCAAAATATTTTAGACGTCGTGAGCGTGTCAAATTCAGTTTGCTTGATGCTCGGCGTCGGACTCGGAGCGGACGGGCTTCAAACTTACATGTTTCCCGAGCCTTTGGAGCGTTTAGGAATATCAAATTTTGACGAATTAATGGCAGAGCTGATAGACTTTGCCGACAACGTCTCGCAAGAGATGTCCAGCATGAATAATTTATAAATTTAAATTTAATTTTAAATTATGAATTACGTTGTGACTATAGACGGGCCTGCCGGAGCGGGCAAGAGTTCGGCGGCTAAAGCTCTTGCTAAATTATTAAACGTGCATTATCTGGACACCGGCGCGATTTACAGGTCTATAGCATTAATACTCGACGAGGCGGAGATAAAGCCGGATCAGCCGGAGTTTATAGCTGAAGCGTTAAGAGATATTAAAATAGAATTGCGGGACGGCGCGGTCTTAGTAAATGATATAGACATAAGCGGCGAGATACGCACGCCTCACGTTGACAAAATCGCTTCGGATTATTCGGCTGTAAAATGCGTTCGCGATGCTTTATTACACTTACAGCAGGAGCAGCAGAATTTTGGATCTTTAATAGCTGAAGGGCGGGACGTTGGCAGCGTAGTATTTCCGAATGCAGATATAAAATTTTATTTAACTGCAAGTCCTGAGGCAAGGGCAAAGCGGCGTTGCTTAGAGCGTGAGTTAAAGGGCGAGGCTGTAAATTATGACGAGACTTTAAAGGCTATTAAGTCACGTGATGAGTTCGATTCGAAACGCGAGAACTCGCCGCTGAAAGTGCCGGATAATGCGATAATAATAGACACGTCTGAAATAAACGAGCAGGAGACTTTAAATTTATTAGCAAAGCATGTTAAAGAAGTTTTGAAAATTTAGGGGAATTTATTTAAAGATGAAGCCTAATAAAATATTTTACGCGTTTATAAAATTTACTTTTGCTATAGCATTAAGAATTTATAACAGATGCTCTGTTAAGTGGCTTGCGCCGGAGATAAAGTCGGGCGGGCAGAATTATATAGTGGCCTGCAATCACTGCAGTAATTTAGATCCGGTGATTGTGGGCTGTTTCTTTCACAAGCCTTTAAGATATTTCGCGAAAGAAGAATTATTTAGATCATGGTTCTTGCGTACTTGCATAACTGCGTTAGGCGCAGTGCCGGTGTCGAGAGCTGACAACGCGTCGGCTGCTGGAGCATTGCGCGGCTTTATGAGATTATATGACGAGGGCTCGGACGTCTTAATATTTCCTGAGGGCGGGCGGTCTTTAGACGGCAAGCTTCAGCCTTTAGAGGCCGGAGTTGCTGTGATCGCAGCGCATGAAAAGGCGCCGATACTGCCGGTGTATATAAAAGGCTCGTTTGACGCGATGCCGCCCGGGGCAAAATTTATTAAGCCCAGCAAGATTAAAATAATTTTCGGGAAGCCGCTTGTATATGCTGAAGAAGTTTATAAAAAGCGCGAAGGCCGGGATGTAATCATGAAAGGCCTTGAAAGCGCGTTTAGAGATTTAGAGCGCGAATAAAATTTTAAATTTATTATATATAAAGCAGTTTAATTTTAATTCAGGAGGGGTAATTTCATGGCAAGAATTTTTATCAGTCCCAGCAAGTACGTTCAGGGCGCAGGCGAGATGAAGAAGGTCGGCGAGTACACGTCAAAACTCGGCTCAAAGGCTTTAATCTTGATCAGCCAGGGCGGCTATAAGCGTATCGGAGCGATGATCGAGGAGAGCTTCAAGGCCGCTAATACGGGCTTGGTGTTCGATTACTTTAACGGCGAGTGCTCGAAGAACGAGATCAAGCGTCTTGAAGAGGTCGTGAAGAAGAACGCCTGCGATGTCGTTGTCGGCGTCGGCGGCGGAAAAATTTTCGACACGGCCAAGGCTGTCGCCAATCATCATGGCCTGCCGGTTGTGATATGCCCGACTATCGCATCAACGGACGCGCCTTGCAGTGCTCTTTCAGTTATCTATACTGACGACGGACAGTTCGAGGAGTACGCGTTCTTTAATGCCAATCCGAATTTGGTTCTGATGGACACAGACATTATCTCAAAGTCGCCGGTGAGACTTACGGTATCTGGAATGGGCGACGCACTCGCGACTTACTTCGAGGCTCGCGCTTGCAAAAATTCAGACGCAGGAACGTGCGCCGGCGGCAAGATCGGCGGAGCGGCAATGGCGATCGCAAAACTTTGCTTCGACACGTTAATGAGCGACGGCGTTAAGGCGAAAGTTGCGTTAGAGGCCGGAGCCTGCACTGAAGCAGTCGAGAAAATTATCGAGGCTAATACTTTATTATCCGGAATCGGCTTTGAGAGCGGCGGACTTGCCGGAGCTCACGCCATTCATAACGGCTTGACTATTTTGCCGGAGTGCCATCACATGTATCACGGCGAGAAAGTCGCATTCGGAACTTTAACGCAGCTTGTTCTTGAGAATGTCCCGTGCGAAGAATTAAGCGAGGTTTTAAATTTCTGCGTGACTGTCGGCCTGCCCGTGACGTTAAAGCAGCTTGGAATTAACGATCCTACGCCTGAGAAGATTTTTGCGGTTGCGAAGGCGGCCTGCGCGGAGAACGACACGCTGCACAACATGCCGTTTGAAGTCACGCCGGAGCTTGTCTGCAACGCGATATTTGCGGCTGACGGCTACGGACGCAGGGCGTTAGAGTGCGGCTGCAAATAATTTATTAATATCATGGCAGAATTTTTAGAGAGCATACAGGCCGCAGGAGTTGTCGGCGCGGGAGGCGCGGGATTCCCGACGCACGTTAAACTTAATTCTAAGGCCGAGTATTTGATTATTAACACGGCTGAGTGCGAGCCGTTGATCGAGAGCGACAAATATTTATGCCGCAACTTTGCCGACGACATAGTCAAGGCCGTGGGCAAGACGGCTGAACATTTAGGCGCGGCTCATGCTGTCTTTGCGATTAAAGGCGAGTATGAGAATGAGATTGCGAGTTTAAAAGCGGCAGCAGAGCGCAACGGCGTTAAAGTTGAGTTCTGCGAGATGCCGGCGTTCTATCCTGCCGGAGACGAACAGACGATGGTTCAGCTTGTAACGGGACGCAGCATTCCCGAGCGCGGCCTGCCGTTGGACGTCGGCGCAGTTGTGCAAAACGTCTGCACGATGATGAA
>JAFSNU010000002.1 GCA_017447325.1 Synergistaceae bacterium
ATTCGGCTTCACGATTATTTTCGTCACGCATGACCAGTCTGAAGCGATGGCAATTTCTGACAGAATGATGGTCTGCGACATGGGCAAGATAGTTCAGATAGACACGCCGGAGAATTTATATAACTATCCCAATTCGCGCTTCGTTCATAATTTCTTGGGCGAGTCGACGTTTATTAACGTGATTATAAAAGACGGCAAAGTATTTCCTGAAAATGATTTGTCGCAGGCTTTAAATTTAGAAATTCCGGAAGCTGCTTTAAACTCGCCGGACGGACGTATGGTCATCGCGACGCGGCCTAACGCAATTAATTTAAGCAAAGAGCGCGGCGAGCGGGGATTCTTAACTCATATCGAGAAGCGAATATTTTTAACGGACAAGACTGAGTATTTAGTTGCAGTCGGCGAGCAACTGTTAAAAATTCAGACGCCGCATAGAGTAGTATTTGCGCCCGGCGAGGAGTGCTTTATCGAGATTGCAGCTCCGGCCTGGTATCCGCCTGAGGACAAGGAAGCCGAAGCTGAGAGAGCGAGACGGCAAAGGATTTAAGATTTAAGTTTAAAATTTATTTGCGCTTGCTTGCTATTCGCCTATCTTGATGAAGGCTGAGCGCGCGAGTAAAATTTATAATTAAGATTAATAACGGCCTGCTTTGAAAATTTATTCAGAGCGGGCTGTTTTATTTTATAATTAATAATAAAGATGAAAGGAGCGGTTAATAATGTTAGACAAAAAAATTCTTGATGAAGTAGTTGAAGCGATACTTGCAGTGCCGACGATGCGGGAGAATGCCGTAAAAATTATTTTGTACGGTTCTGTTGCGCGCGGCGACGACACGCCCGAGTCCGACATAGATATTGCGCTGATTACCCGCGAGAAAATTAATTTTGAAGGCCGGAGAGAAATAGCCGGCGTTATGTCAGATTTGCTTTGGAAGTATGACAAGCTTTTTGCAATAATAGATATTATCGATGAGCGTTTCACAAACTGTAAAAGTTTCGTGCCGTTTTATACGAATGTTGACAGAGAGGGGATATTATTATGGAAAGCCGCTTAGATTATTCTAAATATAGGCTTGAGAAAGCTAAAAGCGATTTAAGAGATGCAAAAGTTTTATTTGACGCCGGCAGCTGCAAATCGGCTGCGAATAGATCTTATTATGCGATCTTTCACGCGATGAGAGCTGTGTTAGCCCTTGAGCCTTTTGACTCTAAGAAACATTCCGGCGTTATCGCGCATTTCCATCAATTTTATATAAAGTCGGGTTTATTTGATAAAAATTTATCGAGCATGATAACGAATGCTTTTGAGATACGGAACGGTGCTGACTATGAGGATTTTTATCTCGTCTCTGTTGAGGAGATAGAGCAGCAGATTAAAAACGCAGAAATTTTTATAGCTGAAATCGAAAAATTTTTGCTTGCTAAATGGGAAGAAGAATATTAAAGCGAGGTATTAAAGATGTTAGACAAAAAAATTCTTGATGAAGTAGTTGAAGCGATACTTGCAGTGCCGACGATGCGGGAGAATGCCGTAAAAATTATTTTGTACGG
>JAFSNU010000020.1 GCA_017447325.1 Synergistaceae bacterium
TCAGCATATCAAATCATGGTCATTCGGTATGCTTCCCGAGGCAATTCACGCGATTGAATTAAGATATAATACAAATCCGAACGTGTGCGAAGTTCTTGTGACGGCAAACGATGATACTTCTGCCACAAGCGCAACCGTCAATATTTACGCCTATAACGAAATCGGCATGGAGACGTCTAAAACTCTCACGGTTAATATTGTTGAAAGCGGCAGCACTAAATATCCAGCAGCGGTTATTAATAATATAAGCGGCGTGAAAGTAGCTCAGGGCGGAACTGTTAACGCCTCGCTCACCGGCTCAAATATTAAGTCATGGGGTTATGGCAATTTGCCGGACGGAATTACGGCATTAGAGTTCAAATATACCAATAACCCGAATAACTGCACGGCCTCCGTCACGGCAGGCTCAACGGCAACAGTCGGCGAAAAAACTATTACGATTTACGCCTATAATGAGATAGGAGAGGCAGTCTCCAAAACTTTAACAGTGGAAGTTGTCGAGGATAAAGACGATACTAATAATCCAGTTATTGATAACACGTCACAAACCGCGAACGTTATACCCGGCGGAACAGCGTCAGTGAAATTCACCGGCAAAAATACTTCTGCATGGGCATACGGCACTGGCACTCTTCCTGACAACATTAGCCATGTCGAGATGTATGTTGGCGGCTATCAAGACAGGTGTGCCTTTATCGTGACGGCAAGCTCAACGGCGAAAGTCGGCGACACGTCAAGCTTTAAGGTCTATGCGTATAACGACCTCGGCGAGGTATCAGATACAGCGACGATAAACGTAACGATAGTTGCTGATACCGGAGATAAGCCGACGATAGAGAACGCTGATACAACAACGACCAGAAAGGTCAAATCCGGCGAAGTCATTTCGGCTGATTTTACGAGTGAAAATGCTGTGAGCTGGAACTTTAAACCGTCAGAGCTTCCCGATGTAGTGTACGCAATAGATGTAAGCTATGACATTGAAAATCCTGATACATGCAGAGTCACCGTTCTGGTAATGACGCCTTCAACATCTGCTGTTGCATCAGAATTTAATATTGCGGCTGATAAGGAGTATTCAGTCCCGATTTACGCCTATAATAATATTGGCAGTGAAGCATCGGTCGATCCCAAGTTCACCGTCTCAGATTCAGACAGCGGCGACACTGATACAGACACTGACACTGACACTGATACAGACACAGACACTGATACTGATACTGACAGCAGCAACACCAGCAGCCATGGCAGCAGCAGCGGCTGTGAGACCGGAGCAGGAATGATGGGCTTGCTGCTTTTAGCTTATAGCTTAGTCTCACGTAAGAAATAAATTTTAAAAATTTTATTAAATTTATTACAGCCTCTTGATTTAAATTTAAATTAAATCAGGAGGCTGTATAATTATGTTAATAAATAATTTAAATAAGGGGCTTGAGAGATGCGTTTGTTAATTCAGCGCGTTAAATACGCTGCTGTATCTGTAGATGAGTTAGGCGCGGAGCTAAGCGGCGATAAGTTAGGCGAAGTTGTGAGAATAGGCCAAGGCGTTTGCGTGTTTATAGGCGTCGGAGCGGACGACACGGAACACGAGGCGGATAAATTAGCTGACAAGCTCGTGAATTTAAGAATATTTGAAGATGAGGCCGGCAAATTAAATTTGTCGCTTTTAGATATTCACGGCGAGGCGTTATTAATTTCGCAGTTCACTTTATATGCAAACTGCAAGAAAGGGCGGCGGCCTTCGTTTATCGAGGCGGCGAGTGCGGAGAAAGGCCGTGAGCTTTATAATTATTTCGTCGAGCGCGTGAAGAGTTATGAAGTAGAAGTTAAATGCGGAGTTTATCAGTCGCATATGGCCGTAGAAATTTTGAACGACGGCCCTACGACTATTATTTTAGATAGTGAAGATTTGAAATAAAATTAAATTGCTTTAAGAATTTTGACGGGCTTGATATTTTTTAGCTCGTCTGAGATAGCAAGCTTGATGTTTCGAATATCTATATCGTTTTGCAGATTTAAAAAATATCGTTCGGACACGCCGAAATATATTCCCAGCCTCAGGGATATATCCGGCGTAATTTTTTGTTTATTATTTAAAATATCTTTAATAATTTTCGAAGACACGGCAATGTCTTTTGCGAGTTTATCATCTGAAATATCAAGCGGCGTCATAAATTCTTCGCGTAAAATTTCGCCGAGCGTCGGCGTTGAAATAAAATTTTTAAAATTTTGCATGTCAAGTCACGTCCTTTAAATTTAAATTTATAATTAATGATAATCGATAATCTCGACGCGGTCAAAGTACTTGCCGCATACTTCAAAACAAATTCGAAACTGATCGTTAATTTTGATGCTATGCTGTCCCTCTCTGTCTCCGTGCAGAGCTTCCAAATGATTCGAAGGCGGGACTCTCAAATCTTCCAAACTCTCAGCGTTATCAATCATGATTAATTTTCTTAACGCCGTTCGCTGTATAGACTGCGGAAGCCGTCTCGAAAATTGCTGATTATAAATTTTCTCAGTCTCTTTATCTGCAAAGCCCTTTATCACGTTAAATTAATTTATTATTTAAATTTTCTTGATTAAATATTATAAACTCTTGATAATAAATATTAAACTAAAATAGAGTATAATAAATGAAAATTTTTTAGTAAATAAAAATAGAAAGGGAATGATTGAAATGTCCACGATAGGATATTATGACGAGAGTAATTTTAAGAAAATCTATCATGCGCAGCCCAGGACGACGATTGAAAGTTTGTTTTACGGCAATAACGTTCATCAGGTGCTTGATTTAAAAGAGGCTTATAATCTTGCGAAGAACAGCCCGGGCACTGTAGTGCTTGACGGTATGCCCGTATATAAGCCGACTGAGCAGGAGCTGCCGCAGGACGCGCAGGTGTTATTGTTTAACGACGGAGCTATATTCGGACGCACGGCGGCGGCGAGACGCATTGTAGGATACCCGGATGTTGATACTAAGGCACTCTGCACGATATTGAGAGAAGCTGTATATAACATGCGCTACAGAAAGCTTTATAAGGCTGACGCTTATATCGGCCTTGACGAGGACTTCATGACCAAGGCGCATATAATTCTGCCCGAGGGCTACGAGAATAATTTATATAACTGGATGATTAACTTCCAGTACGCCAACGAGAAATATAACGCGCGTTACGAGAACTCGCGCAAGATTTCCGACGTTGACGGCGATATATTTATAATCGCTGACCCGGAGTGGCCGCACGGTGACGCTAAACTTCAGGAGCAGTTCCCGTTAGGCCTCGCGTTCTTCTCACCGGAAGAGAACTGCGCCGCAGTGTTGGGCTTGAGATATTTCGGCGAGTTGAAGAAGGGAACTTTGACGCTCGCTTGGGGCATCGCAGCGCGCAACGGCTACGCTTCATGCCACGGCGGACTCAAGCGTTACACGACGAAGGACGGCAAGAAATTTGTTTTGGCCGCGTTTGGACTTTCCGGCTCAGGCAAGTCGACTATCACTCACGCAAAGCATGACGGCAAATATGAAGTTATGGTCTTGCATGATGACGCGTTTGTTGTAAATGTTAAAGATAAATATGCGATAGCTTTAGAGCCGACTTATTTCGACAAAGTCGCCGATTATCCGATCGGATGCGACGCGAATAAATATTTATTGACA
>JAFSNU010000021.1 GCA_017447325.1 Synergistaceae bacterium
ATCTGCCCGGCCTTAACAACGCTTCGTCCAAAATTTCCGGCCTGTTCGTCGCGCCCATAATCACAACGCCGTTATTAGTCTCGAAGCCGTCCATCTCGGCTAAAAGCTGGTTTAAAGTATTCTCCTGCTCTGAATTATTATTAAAGCTGCGCGATCTCGACTGACCGATTGCATCGATCTCGTCAACAAAAATTATGCACGGAGCTTTCTTCTTTGCCTGCTCGAATAAATCTCTAACTCTCGCCGCGCCAACGCCGACAAACATTTCAACAAAGCTTGAGCCGGTGATAAAGAAAAACGGAACTCCCGCCTCGCCGGCCGCTGCTTTAGCTAATAAAGTCTTTCCCGTGCCGGGCGGTCCGACAAGCAAAACACCCTTGGGCATCTTCGCGCCGAATTTTTTAAATCTGTCAGGCTCTTTCAGAAATTCTATAATTTCTTTAATCTCAACTTCAGCCTCGCCCACGCCGCCTAAATCTTTAAAGTGAACGCCGGTCATCTCGCCCTGCAATTCACGCGCACGGCTCCGTCCGAAGCTAAATATTCCGCCCGCGCCGCTGCCCCGCATGTTCCTGAAAATAATATACCAGATTATAATCAACGGCAGCATCGGCAGCAAAATTCCCATCATTAAATCACTAAATCCGTTCTTAGAAATTCCGCCGAAAGCAACGTCCGCACTCGCGAGCCTTTCAATCAACAACGGATCAAGAAGTCTGACAACGTTCTTGCTCGCCGGAGCGTCAGGCTTCTTATTAAAACTCTTTAAATTTAAAATTACTCCGTCAACGATAGGCCTTTCAATCGGCTTGACTATATCGCTGCTCGTGGGCTTGAGCGTGTAAATAATTCTCTCATCGCTTAAATCTACTTCGGCTATTGCGTTATTCTCTAAATCCTGCAAAAATTCGCTGTAAGGCACTTCGGTCTTGCCGTCAACGTAAGGCTTATAGACAAATTCCGCGAACATCCACGCAATTATTATCGCTACAAGAAAATATCCCGCCGAAAATTTTTGTCCCTTGTCCATTTAAATTTTGACTCGAGTACACATGCCCGTGCACTCTCAACCTCCAAATTTCTTTAAAATAAATAATTTTAATCTATTATATATTAATTAACTTCTAATCCGGCTAAATAATCTATATACTGTCTCGCCGCACGGCCTGACTTTCCGCCGTGGCGAATTTCCCAGGCGTCCGCGCCCTTTAACAGTTCGTCAAGATTTTTATCTGCGCTTAAAGACTTTGCAGCTAAATTTTTTATAATTTCATGATACTCGTTTCTATTAGGACTTGAATAATTTATCGCAACTCCAAAGCGCGAAGCAAGCGATAATTTTTCCTCAAGAGTGTCGGATCTGTGAACGTCGCCGGAGTGTTCCATGTCGTTCCTGTCGCTCCAGACCTCGCGGACTATGTGCCGGCGGTTCGACGTCGCGTAAATTAAAATATTGCCCGGGTGAACTTCAAGCCCGCCCTCTATAACAGCCTTCAAAAATTTATATTCCGTCTCGCTCTCTTCAAACGACAAGTCATCTATAAAAATTATAAATTTATAATTGCGCGTCTTAATCTTCGCGATCAAGTCCGGCAGATATTTAAACTGATGTTTATAAATTTCTATAATTTTTAATTTAGAATTTTTATAATCGTTTAATAAAGCCTTAATGCTCGTTGACTTGCCCGTGCCGCTGTCGCCGTAAAGCAAAACGTTATTAGCTGGCCTGTTATTTATAAACGCGTCAGTGTTATTTATTAATTCGCGCTTCTGCAATTCATAGCCCGTAATATCTTTTAAACTAACATCTTCTACATTTATAATAGGCTCAATATTTAAATAATCTTCGCCCGCATCGAGCCTGAACGCTCTATAAAATGCGAAGTTGCCGACGCCGTTATCAGCATAAAAATTTTTAATTAAATTAAACAGCTCTTCAGGGCTTGCAGCGTTTGCAAATTTTTTAGTCAGCCCGCCTATCAAGCTATTATTATTTTCAACATTAAAATTTAAATCATCGCGTTTTAAATTTAATTTAAATAACTCGTGAAAAATTTTGCAGTCTTCAAGCGCAAATTTTTTTATAATTTCGTCGAGCTCGCGGTCTTTCTCACATTCAAGCGAGAACGGATTCTCGTCGTTTAAAATCATGAACGTCAAAAAATTTTGCAGTAAATTGCCTGAAAAATTATTTTTAACGGCAAGCTTAATTAAAAATCTTAAATCACGATTGTTAAGCTCGCCCTTGCTCAACATGCTTCCGCCGGTCATGCCTAAATCATAAAAAATTAAATCCATAAAACAATTCGCCTCTTTCTTGCGTTAAGTTTACGCGGGTTTAAAAATACATTATACTTTAAATACTTTAAAACTGTGTGGCTGTAAGATTATAATAAATTTAAATTAATTTTTAATTTTAAATTTAAATTAAAACTGGAGGAATTTTGCTTTGAACGTCGAAGAGTTGAAAGAGCTTCACGAGTTGGATTTGAATAATAAAGAACATCACGAGATAAAGACTTGGCCGCTTGAAAATATTACGCCTCAGGAACTTTTAGACAAGGCTCTTGAAGCGTCGAAGTTTGCCTACGTGCCGCACTCGCATTTTCACGTCGGCGCGGCTTTAATATTTAAAGACGGCGAAATAATTAAAGGCTGCAACATCGAGAACGCGTCGTTCGGCTTGACTATATGCGCTGAACGCACAGCCGTTGCAAACATGATCTCGCACGGTCTGAAAGATAAAAATCCTGTCGCCATTGCAGTCGTCGGATCGCCGGAGGACACAGACGATTATTTAAAAGTTCCCTGCCCGCCCTGCGGAATGTGCAGACAAACTTTAATGGAGTTCGCGCCGGACTTGCTTGTAGTCCTTGCATCGCACGAAGGGCCGAAAGTCTATAAGCTTAAAGACTTATTGCCGTTCTCGTTTAATTTATAATTAAAACACGAGGTGCAGAATGTTCAAAAAATTTTTCAGCGCAGTGCTTGCGCCAAGTTATAAATAAATGAAGTGCGGAGTGATTGCATTGCTTGGCCGGCCTAATACCGGCAAGTCAAGTTTGATTAACGCGTTATTAAAGACCCGCGCGGCGATAGTCTCTCCCAAGCCTCAGACAACGCGGAACGCCGTTCGGTGCATCTATAACGACAATAATTCTCAAATAATTTTTGTAGATACGCCCGGGCTTTATATTCCGGCTAATAATAAGGACAGGCTTGGCCGTTTTCTTGCTGACGCTGCGTTAAATTCGCTCGAAGATATTGACGCGGTTATCTGGATTGTTGAAGCTAAGTTTAATAAAGTCACGCCGGAAGATTTAGAGGCCGCGAGAGCTTTAAACGAGATTGACAAGCCTGTTATACTTGCAATAAATAAAGTTGACGAGATTAATAATAAATTTCCGGCTGAGACTTCAAAAATTTTTGAAAATTTATTAACGCGCGAAGTTAAATATAAAATTGCTTTATCTGCAAAATTTAATTTTAATATCGAAAATTTAATTAAAATTATTAAAGACTTGATGCCCGAGGGCGAACCTTGGTACGATCCTGATATATTGATGGACACGACCGAAAGATTTTTAGCGGCTGAAATTATACGCGGCAAAATTTTAAATTTGCTTCGCGACGAAGTCCCGCACTGCACGGCTGTCGAAATCGAAGAGTATAAAAGTCCGGAAGAATTTCCGGTTCACGATAATTCGCGCGGCAAGTTGCGCGAGCGGCTTTACATACGCGCGGCGTTAATAGTTGAGACCGAAGGACAAAAGGCGATATTAATAGGTCATAAAGGCCGCATGATTAAGAAGATCGGACAGAGCGCACGCGCCGAGCTTGAAGAGATAACGGGCTTTAAAGTTTATTTAGATTTATGGGTGAAAGTCGCGCTTAAATGGCGGCAGAGCGATTTAATTTTAAAACGCCTTGGATATGCGTAAATTAAATTTTAAAAATCATGCTTGACGAAAATAAATTTTCTGGAATAGTACTTGCGAGGGCTCAAACGGGCGAGAGCAGCATTAAATTGACTTTATTTTTAAAAAAGCGCGGGATAATTTACGCGCTTGCACCCCGTGCTGAGGGCGGACGGACGAGATTCGGCGGCGGCATCGAGCCTTTTATCTGGGGCGTGTTTAGTTTCAAGCCTGGCAAGAGCGGCGGAAATTATTTAAGTGAAATTGAAATTAAAGATGACATGATCGGACTTCGCAGGAGATCTGAAGCGATGTTTTCGGCTGTGAAATGGTCGCGGCTTTTAATTCAAAATTTAATTCCTGAAAATCCCGATGACGAGTTGCTTGCAAATTTATACTGGAACATGAAATTATTATGTAATAATAAAATTCCGGTTGAAGTTTCTGACTGGCGTTTTGTTTGGCGTTGGTTAAGAATTTGGGGCATCGCGCCGGAAGATAATAATAATTTTAATAAATATTTATTATTAAAGACTGCGAATGCTGATATTAATTTTATTATAAATAATTTTGACTTTACAAATTTTAATAAATATAATCAAAAACTTTTTGCTAATGCGGCTATGCAGGCTGAAAAATTTTTGAGATTGAATAATTAAATTTAAGTGCGCTCTCGGGCGCATTTATTTTTGTGAAAAATTTTTCAATAATTTACGCTTGTTAATTTATTTTTCACAATGTAAAATTTTAAATTAGCAATAATTTTAATTTTATTTAATTTAATTTAAACTCATGCCTTTTATTTATATAAAAATTTAATTAAATAATTAAAAGGGACGTAAAAGGAGATATTGTTTTTATTATGCAGGTAGTCTGGGCATTGCTGGTCTTTGCCGTTGGCGCGGCTCTTGGGAGTCTTGGGCTTAAAGCATGGGACAACACGAGAGTGAACGGCGTTAAGAATCAGATATTGGACATGCTTCAGAAGGCGAACGACGATGCAGAAAAATTAAAGCAGGCTCGCTTGGCTGAAGCAAGAGATGAAATTTCAAAAATGAAACAGGATGCTTCACGCGAGATTAAAGAGCGCCGGAGCGAATTGCAGAGAAGCGAGCGCAAGTTAGAACAGCGTGAGGAAAATCTTGACAAGAAACTTGACCGTGTCTCTCACAAAGAGGACGAGTTGAGAGCGCGTCAAGAGAGTTTAGAGAAGCGCAGCGCGGATCTTGAAGAGCTTATTAAACAGCAGAGCGTCAAGCTTGAAGAGATCGCCGAGATGACGAAGGACGAAGCGCAGGAAGTTTTATTAAAACGGACTGAGCAGGACGCGCAGTATCATATCGGCTTAAAGCTTAAAGAGCTTGAGGAGAAGGCGCAGCGCGAGGCTGACAGGAGAGCGCGTGATATTATAGTTGCGGCGATGCAGCGTTGTGCAGTTGAAACAGTCGGGGAAGCGACGGTGAGCGTCGTTGCTCTTCCGTCTGAAGACATGAAGGGCAGAATTATTGGCCGCGAAGGACGCAATATTAGAACGTTCGAGATGCTTACGGGCGTTGATTTAATTATCGACGACACGCCTGAGGCCGTTGCAGTCAGCAGCTTCGATCCCGTGAGACGCGAGATAGCGAGACGGACTTTAGAGAGACTTGTTATTGACGGAAGAATACATCCCGCAAGAATTGAAGAGTTATTAGACAAAGCAACGCGCGACGTCGAAGAGGAAGTTATGGACGCGGGCGAGGACGCGGTTCTTGAGATGGGAATTAAAAATATACACACAGAACTTGTCAAAATTTTAGGTCAGTTAAAATTCAGATTTAGTTATGGTCAAAATGCGTTGTCGCATAGCTTAGAAGTTGCGCAGATAGCCGGAGCTATGGCGGCGGAGCTTGGGCTTGACGACGAGATTGCAAGACGCGCGGGCTTGCTTCATGACTTAGGCAAGGCGGTAGATCATGAAGTTGAAGGGCCGCACGCTGCAATCGGCGCGGACTTGGCCAGAAGATTTGGAGAGCGGCCTGAAGTTGTGAGTTCGATAGCTGCTCATCATGATAATCTTGAAGTCAGTTCGGTATATGAAGTTATAGTTTCGCTTGCCGATGCAGTCAGCGCGTCGAGACCCGGAGCAAGGCGCGAAAGTTTGGACGCGTATATTAAACGCCTTGAGCAGTTAGAGACGATAGCGCAGAGCTTCGAGGGCGTGACTAAAGCATACGCAATTCAAGCTGGCCGTGAGGTGCGCGTTGTATTAACTGCCGGCAAGACCGATGACGCGGCAGTGCATAAACTTGCTTATGATATAGCGCGTAAGATCGAAGCTGAAATGAAATACCCGGGACAGATTAAAGTCAACGTGTCGCGCGAGACAAGGGCGACTGAGTTTGCAAAATAAAATCATGAAAATATTATTTTCTGGCGACGTAGCCTGGGACATCGGACGAAAAGTTTTTGCCGCCGTGCTGCCTGAGTTGGAGCAGGAGTGGGGCGGCTTTGACTTTATAATTATTAACTGCGAGAACGCCGCGTCAAACGGGCGGGGCATGACTGATAAAATTTATAAAGAATTTATGGAGCTGGGCGTTGACGGAATGACGTCCGGTAATCATATCTGGGACAAGAACGTATTTTATAATATTTTAAATTCTGAGTTCAACGTGTTCAGGCCGGCGAACTATCCGGATATTTGTCCCGGGCGCGGCTGCGGAGTTATAACCGGCAAGCATGGCCAGCGTCTTGGAATTTTAAATATTGAGGGACAGGTCTTCATGCCGCCGATTGACTCGCCGTTTTTCTGCGCGGATAAATTGCTTGAAGATTTGCGCAAGCAGGAGGGCGGGAAGCTGCCGATTTTAGTTGACTTTCATGCTGAGGCAACGAGCGAGAAGAAGGCGTTAGGCTATTATCTTGACGGGCGGGTCAGCGCGGTGTTAGGCACGCATACTCACGTTCAGACTTCAGACGAGCAAATTTTGC
>JAFSNU010000199.1 GCA_017447325.1 Synergistaceae bacterium
ATAGCTTTATCCGGCGCATGCTCTTTAGGTATATTCGGATATTTAAATCACGGCAATATAATGGCCGGACACGGTCACGCGGTGGCAGCTATAAGCGGCGCGTTAAGCATGATGTTTTTAGTTAAAGTTATCGTGCCTAAATTTCCCAAATTAATGGAGTACTCGCTGGGACTTGCGATGCTGTTCGGAATGTTCTGCGCCGTTGTTTTAGAGGGCGTAATTTAATTTAAATTAAAACTCGAAAGGGATGAACAGGCATGGGAAATAATTTTGATAATATGGCTGAATGGAAGCGCAAAAGTATATTTATCGGCGCTCCGACCAATCTTCTTGCCGCGGCGACGGCGTTTATACCGGTATTATGGCTGTGCAGCACTTATAACTGCTGGCCGGACTGGGAAATAGTTTTAACAGCATGGGGAATGACTGCGGCGTCGTTCGGAGCGTTTTATATAGTCGAGCCTATTTCTTATTATGCGGCTTTGGGAATGAGCGGAACGTATTTAAGCTTCTTGTCCGGCAATATCGGCAATATGCGCGTGCCTGTTGCGGCTCTTGCCCTCGACAGCACGAACAGCCAGCCCGGCACTCTTCAGGCTGAGATCGCTTCGACAATGGCTATCTGCGGCTCTATAATTACAAATTTATTCTTCACAACTCTTGCGGCTGTAGTCGGCACGGCTGTTGTTGCGATACTGCCTAAATTTATAGTTGACGCTCTGACTAAGTACGCGGCGGCGGCAATCTTCGGCGGCACGTTCGGCAACTTTGCACTGCATTATCCTGTTGTAGCCGTGTTCGCTTTATTAGTCCCGCTGGGAATTCACATGTACTTCACGACAATTCCGGCTTGGCTGTTAATTATAATTTCAGTCTTCGGCAGCATGGCGTTCGCTCGTTTAATGTACGTGATGCAGAACAAGAAATAATTTAAAAATAACACCCCTCTGTCACTTCGTGACATCTTCCCTCTAATAGGGGCGACGAGAACTTGCCTCCCTTGTAAGGGGAGGTGGCCTCGAAGAGGTCGGAGGGGTGAAAGTCCTACAGTAGAGACAAGAGCATTTAAAAGATTAATTTAAAATTTAATTTGGAAAGCGAGGCTGAAAAATAATGTGGCAAGAATGCAAGGAGCTTAATGATTATTTAGTCGGCATAAGGCGCAATCTTCACCAGATACCGGAGCTCAGCACTGAGCTGCCGAAGACGCAGGCGGCCGTTTGCGCGGAGCTTGACAAGCTCGGAATTGAATACAAGAAAAATAATACTGATTCAGGAATAATCGGAATGATAAAGGGCGGCAAGCCCGGCAAGACAATTTTATTACGCGCCGACATGGACGCGCTGCATATCACAGAGCAGACGGGACTGCCTTTCGCTTCGACCAACGGCTGCATGCACGCATGCGGACACGACGCTCATACGGCGATGCTGCTCGGTGCGCTGAAAGTTATTAATAAAAATAAAGATAAATTAAACGGCAACGTAAAATTTGTATTTCAAACCGGCGAGGAGACTTGCAAGGGCGCAAAGATCGCGATTAAAGAGGGCGTATTGGACGGCGTTGACGCGGTGTTCGGAATGCATATAGGCTCGATTTTAGACCCGAAAATTCCGTCGGGAACTTTTATAGTCATCCCGGGCTGCTGCATGGCGTCTTACGACAGATTTATCTTGAAAGTTAAGGGCACTGGCTGCCACGGCTCTACTCCTGAAAAGGGCGTTGACCCTGTGACAATAGCGTCGCATATAGTAATATCGCTTCAGGAAGTTATCGCTCGTGAAATTGCCGCTCCAAGCCCTGCCGTTATAACGATTGGAAAGATCGGCGGCGGATTTGCCTATAACGTTATTCCAAACGAAGTTGAAATTGAGGGAACAACACGTGCGTTTGACGACGGCGTAAGGCAGTTCATGGCGAAGCGCATCGGTGAGATTTCGTCGAGTGTTGCTGCTACTTTCAGGGGCAGCTGCGATTACGAAATGGACTGGGGAGCACCGCCGGTTATTAATGACGCTGAGATGGCGAAGCTTGCGGGCAACGCTGCAATTCGTGTGCTTGGAGCTGAGAACGTCCAGACTTCAAGGCCAAGTCCTA
>JAFSNU010000022.1 GCA_017447325.1 Synergistaceae bacterium
ACATTGACGCGATTGACGGCTTTATCTCAGAGATTAGAAAGTACCGCATTCCCAAGTCTGAAGCAGCAAAGTTCGCTAAAGTTGAGGAGTGCGTCCGCAACGTTGACTGGAGCGGCCTTGAAGACGCCCTGCGGATGTAGAATTAAGTATATAATTATCAAACAGGCTGCCGCTTTTGCATTAACTCTTAACGTACGGCTTAAGCAAAGTTAAGTTATATAATTGATGATTACAGGGCATAATAAATTTATCGCGCTCGTGTATAATAAACGGCCTGCCTTTTACAGCAAGCCGCAAAATTATTTATTTTATTTTCTCTCGCAGCCCGGGCCTTGTAACACGCTCACGCCCTCGGTTCTGGGAATTACTTCGATCTGCGCCGCGATTCTTTCTTTGAGAGCCTGAACGTGCGAAATTATGCCGATCATTCTGCCTTCGCGACGGACTTCTCCTAACGCTTCAAGCGCAGTATTAAGAGCTTCTTCGTCGAGAGAGCCGAAGCCTTCGTCAAGAAACAGAGAATCAACACGAGTTTTGCTGCCGGATATCTGCGACAGTCCCAGCGCGAGCGCAAGACTAACTATAAACTTTTCACCGCCGGATAAATTTTCGGTCGGTCTGATCTCTCCGGCCTGCTCGTGATCTATTACGCTTAACTTTAAATCATCATTGCCGGGTGTTAACATCAGCGTATAACGTCCGTTCATTCTCTTTAGATATTCGTTAGCACTGCCGAGCATTAGTCTAAGCGTTATTTTCTGCGCAAATATCCTGAATAAATCCCCTTTCGCCGAGCCTATTAAACTGTTTAAGCCCGCCCAGCCGCCGGAAATTTCTTTTTGTCTCTCAAAATCTTTGCGCAAATTTGCAATCTCGCCTTGACGATCCGCGTTGTCCTGTAAACTTTTCTTGATGACAGCTATGCGGGCGTTCAAGTCTTTTAATTCTGTCTCTTGTCCGTTAAACTCGCGTTCAACTAATTCAAGCGATTTATTAGTAATAGACTTTGCCTTAATTTTATCAAGTTCAAGGCTCTTATTTTCTTGAACTGCTAGAAGCGACTTCATGTCGTCATCGAGTTTGCCTCGCTCCGTCTGCAATTCCGTCGTATCGTCTGCTTTAAAATTTGCAAGTGCTGCGGCAAAGCTCTTTTCGTCCGCAAAATCTTTGTCGAGCAGCGCAGCTTGAAATTTAGCTTCAAGTTCTTTAACTTTTTCACTAAGTCCGGCAAAATTTTTATTTTCAGCATCAAGATTTTTATTAAGATTATCAAGCTCTGCATTAAAGCGATTTAATGCCAGCTCCGCATCGGCTATGTCATTTTTAATTTTATTTACTCTTAACGCCCACTCCTCGACGCATTTTCTAATTTGTGTCGTGTTTTTTCTATCATTGCCGGTAAGACCTAAAAATTTTATCGCCTCGCTTACTTCAGCATGGCAAGCGTCTAATTCATCGCTCTTGCCCTGCATATCACTTTTAATTTTCTCCAGCGCACCTGATAAAGTTCTCTCGCTGTCCGACACTGCATTATATTTCTTGTCCAGCTCGTCAAATTTATTTTTAGCTTCTTCGTATTTTCTTTGAGCCTGTTTAAAATTTTTCTCAAGCATTTCAGTCGTTTTAAATAATTCTGCTGCTTTATCGCTTGACGTTTTTACATGCCGCGCTGCCGGATGTTCAAGAGAGCCGCACAGCGGACATGGCTCGCCGGCCTTGAGTTTTATCCGCTCTTCCGCAAGCACTGCTTCAGCCGTCCGAG
>JAFSNU010000200.1 GCA_017447325.1 Synergistaceae bacterium
ACGAGCGGCGCGGACGGACTTCCGCCCCAAGGCACAAGCCCGACCGATTTAGGAATTACAGAGCCTACAACGTGAGCAGTGGGCGTGAAGCTCACTCCGTCAAAACGTCCGTAGAGCCAAACGCCGTTCCAGTTGCGATACACCGGGTAGCCGTCGTAAGTTAAAAACCAGTCTTCAGAATTGGACGGCATGTTGTCCGGCCTGTGAACGTAAAACTGCATTCCCTTATAGGCCGGCTGATCAACTAAAATCGGCTGGGTTAAACTTCGCTTAATATTTTTATTTCTTGATGCGCTCGCAGTTTGTTTAACAGGAGCGCGGCGTCTTGCTTTAACTTTGCGCTTGGCCGCAGCATTTGCCGGAACGCTGAACAAAATTATCAACAGCACGAGCAGCAAGCTTATACAAAATTTTTTATTTATCTTCATCTTAAATATATTCCTTTAAATTAAATTATTTAAATTTAAAATTTATCTTTGCCCGACCGGCGGGAGCGGCACTTCGAACGTTCCGTTATTAGTCGTCTGACCGACCGGCGGAAGCTCGTTAATTCTCACGCGCTGCTGCTGTCTTGTTTGCGTCTGCTGCCTTGCTTGAGCTTGCGAATTATTTTGCGGCCTTGCTTGAGCTTGCGGAGCTTGACGCGCGGGTTGAGCCTGAGAATTATTTTGCGGCTGAGCCTGTGCTTGCTGATTATTATTCGCGGCTTTCTTCGCTCTGCTCTTGCTGTTAGTCTTTGCTTTAGCTCTTGCAGCTTGTTTTTGTTTTTTAACCGGAGCTTTAACGGCTTTCTTTGAGTTAGAGCTTGAGCTTGCAGCTTTAACTTCAGGAGCTGGAGGATTATACGCGGCCTCGCTCTTCGACTGCTCATATATAACAGGCAGCGGCGGATTATAAACGACGCTTGATTTATTTTCAGCTTCGGCTTCAAGTTCAAGCTCCGGCTCAAAATTATTTAAATTATTATTAGGGCTCGGCGGAGTATAGACCTGACCGCCTGAGTTTAAATTATTTGCGCTCGGCGGGACGTAAACGGACGGACTCCATGCGTCGCCGTCGTTCGGTGCCGCGCCTGGCTCGGGCGGAGTGTAAACGGGGACTTTCGGCACGACAGGATTATTCTGCGCGTTAGGTCTTGCCGGAAGTCTTGAAGCCTGCGGCGAGTTCGGAGGAATTATCGTCCCGCTGCGCGTCATAGTAGGAATTTCATAAACGCGTCCCGGGCGTCTCTTGTCCCATAAAGCTGTTTTAGTGTCGTTAGGATAAGTCATAATTCTTGACAGCGGATCGAACAGCGGATCGATCTGCACGGCCTTAGTGTAAAAATATTGAGCCTCGGCAAAACGTCCAGTGCGCTCGTGATAAAGCCCGTACAAGTACCAAGCTTCCGCGCTGCGACGCTGCTCTTGAACTGCCTTTTGCAGCCACGGCCTCGCCTCTTCGTAGCGATGCTGATTCATTAACTCTTTGCCACGCTCTAACGAAGATTTTCTGACGGGCGTTAATACGGCTCTCTTTATTGCAACTTGTTTTTTGGGCTTGCTTGCGGCTTTTTTCTTAACGGGCTTCTTAATGCTCGCCTTTTTAACGGACTTCTTAAGCTGCGCCTGAGCTTCCGGTCCGGTATCAGGATACCCGTCCGCTAAAGCAGCAGCCGGAGCGATTAAAATATTCGCGGCGAGTAACGCGCTCAAAATTAATTTATTATTCACACGCATTTTCTATATAATCCCTTTCTTTCTTGCTCTTGTGACCTGCGTTTTCTTTATGACTATATCTTCAAGCGTTATCGGCTCTTTCTTGTTGTCTTTAATCAC
>JAFSNU010000201.1 GCA_017447325.1 Synergistaceae bacterium
GGGCGGAGCGTTAGGGCGAAAGTTATTAACGCGGGTTAAAGACTTAATGGGTGAGCCGCCGGTTGTGAAGTGCGGAGTGTTAGTTAAAGACGCTTTGTTTGCGATCACGAGCGGCAATTACGGCGCGGCCTGTGTCGTTGACAGCTCAAATAAATTAATGGGAATTTTCACTGACGGAGATTTGCGGCGCTTGATTGAGAAGTTTGGAGTCGAGGCGTTTAATATTAAAATAGAAGATGCCATGACTCGCACGCCTAAAGTTATAAGCCCTGAGAATTTAGCGGCAGAAGCGATGCGCATAATGGAACGCAGCGAGATCAGCGTATTAATAGCCGTTGATGATAAAAATGTTCCCGTTGGAATGCTGCACTTGCATGAGATTTTAAAAGCAGGTATAGCTTGATGGACCCGTTTATTATGGCTTCGATTTGTTTATAAATAAATTTATTTATATTTAATTTAAAGGCAGCAAATTTAATATGATTGATAATAATTTAAAATTTTTAGGCGTGATCCCAGCAAGATTTAGCTCGTCGAGATTTCCCGGCAAGCCGCTTGCAGATATAAACGGCAAGCCGATGATACAGCACGTTTATGAGCGGGCTAAACTTTCTGAATCTTTATGCGATGTGATAGTTGCGACTGATGACGAGAGAATATTAAAAGCTGTAAATAATTTCGGCGGCAAGGCTGTAATGACTGCGTCAGATCATCCGAACGGCACGAGCAGAGTTTGCGAAGCGGCAAAACTTTATTGCGATAATAATATAAATAATATAAATGCCGTGATAAATATTCAGGGCGACGAGCCTTTATTAAATCCTGTCATGATTGACGAGGTTGCTGAATTATTACGCGATGATGCAGTGAATTTCGCGACGCTGTGCCGAGAGTTTAAAGATTTTAGTGAAGCTAATAATGCTAATGCTGTAAAAGTTGTATTTGATAAAAATTTTGACGCGCTTTATTTTAGCCGTTCGATAATTCCGTATAGACGAGAGAAAACGGATTTAAAAATCTTTCATCATATTGGAATATACGGCTATAAATTAGAATTTTTGAAATTATATATCACGCTGCCGATGACGCCGCTGGCCGAGACTGAGTCGCTGGAGCAGCTAAAAGTTTTGGAGAGCGGCTATAAAATTCGCGTTAAAGTAACGTCATGTCAGGACGAGAGCCTTGGCGTTGACACACCGGAAGATTTAGAAAGAGTACGGAGGATTATTGCTTGTTAAAATTATTATTAATTATTATTTTAATTTTTAATTTAAATTTTAATTTAAATATCGCGGACGCTGAAGATTTAAAAATTCTTGGCGTTATCCCTGTTACATGGCATTCAAATATTTTCCCGGGCAAAGCTCTTGCGGATATAAACGGCAAGCCGATGATACAGCACGTTTACGAGCGGGCTAAACTTTCTAAATCTTTATGCGATGTTATAGTTGCAACTGACGACGAGAGAATATTAAAAGCTGTAAATAATTTCGGCGGCAAGGCTGTGATGACTTCGATAAATCATCGCAGCGGAACGAGCCGAGTTTGCGAAGCTGCCGAACTTTATTGCGATAATAATATAAATAATATAAATGCCGTGATAAATATTCAGGGCGGCGAACCGTTATTAAATCCCGTGATGATTGACGAGGTCGCCGAAAGCTTGAGCGAGCCTGAAGTATTATGCGCGACTTTGTGCCGTGAGTTTAAAGATTTAGACGAGGCAGACAATGCAGATAAAGTCAAAGTTGTATTTGATAAAAATTTTGACGCGCTTTACTTCAGCCGTTCGATAATTCCGTACAGGCGGCGCGGAACTTTAACGCCGGTCTATCGTCATATTGGAATATACGGCTATAAATTAGAATTTTTAAAATTATACGTCAAGCTCCAGATAACTCCTTTAGCTGAGACTGAGTCGCTGGAGCAGTTAAAAGTTTTGGAGAACGGCTATAAAATGCGCGTTAAGATAACAGACTGCCCTGACGAGAGCATCGCGGTCGTCACGCCTCAGGACTTGGAGCTCGTACGAAAGATTTTAGCGAAATAAATTTTGAAAATTAAAGCCCTTTGCAATAAACGCGAAGAGCTTTTTGTTTTGTTAATTAAAATTATTTTAGCATGAAAATTTTTTGCGAGTTTATTTTTGTGAACGAGCGTGCAATTAATTATTATAATTAATTTTACGCGGCGTGTTTGTAGTTGAAAATGTAGTTGAAAAACTTCGAGTTTAGTTTTGAAAAAGTTTTATTGAATAAAAATATTTTAACATGAAAATTTTTTAGCAGCGGGCAGCTTTAAAATTTATTAAAATTTCTATCTTGCAAAATCTGAGATTTATATTAAAATTTTTGCGTTTTAAAAGTTTAATTTAATTTAAAAATTTTAAGGAGGAATGATACTTGTCTCAACAAGCATCCGGCGGAAATAACAACGCCCAGTCCACTCAAAACGCGGTCGCAAGACCCAGCTTTTCTTTATCGCTTTTAGTTTTATTAGTCAGTGCATTAATAGTTACGTTCGGCGTGGTTGACGTTGAACTCGAGTCAGGCTCGCATTTTGGCCTTGGCCTGCCAGCGCAGGTGCCTTTATTATTCGCGACGATATTTGCGGCGATAATCGGCTTGTTTAAATTAAAGAGATCATGGGGCGATCTCGAGCGCGGCATTTGCGGAGCAATTCAAGTCTCTATTCAGGCTATTTTAATTTTAGTTTTAGTCGGCTGTCTGGTCGGCTCATGGATTCAGAGCGGCGTTGTCGCGACGATGATTTATTACGGCCTTGAAGTTATGAATCCCAGATTCTTTTATTTAGCGGCTTTATTAATAAGCGTTGTAGTTGCGCTTGCGACGGGCTGCTGCTGGACGACGAGCAGCACTGTCGGCGTTGCGTTGATTGGAATCAGCGCGGGCTTGGGCTTGCCCTTGCCGATTGCCGCAGGATTTATAATTTCCGGCGCATATTTCGGAGACAAAATCTCGCCGTTGAGCGACACGACTAATTTAGCTCCGGCGGTCGCGGGCAGTGAGTTATTTGAACATGTCAGAGCGATGATGTGGACGACCGTACCGACTTTAATTATCACGGCTATTATAGCTTTGATGATGGGCGACGGAGCGCAGGGTTCGGACGGCGGACGCATTGCGTTAATTCAGAGCATGATGAAGGCAGAGTTCCCGATCTCGCTCTGGGGTTTTATCCCGCCTTTAATAATTTTAGTGAGCGCGAGCTTGAAGATCCCTGCCATTCCGGGCGTAGTTGCCGGAGTTATCGGCGGAATAGTTTTATCACTTGCACGCGGCTCAAGCATGAACGAGGCGATGAGCGTTTTGTTCTCGGGCTATAATCCGGTTAATTTAGGAACGTTTGCGGGCGTGAGTTCACAAGCTGCGATGGGCGAGATCACGGGCGCGTTTGCCTCAGCTTTTGAGTCCGGCTCTCCGGCTTTAGGCGTAACTCACGAAGTCTTTGCCAGTACTGGAACTTTATTGACGCAGTTGTTTACGCGCGGCGGAATGACGTCGATGTTAGAGACAGTTTGCTTAATAGTCGTTGCTTTGTCACTCGGCGGCATCATGGAGGAGTGCGGATTTTTAAACGTGCTGCTTGAGGCGTTAATGCGTCATGTCAAGACAGTATTCGGATTAATAGGCTCGGTGCTTGCGTCGGCCTTTGTCGCGAACGTATTTTTAAGCGAGCAGTATTTATCTATTATAGTTCCGGGCAGAATGTTTAGGAAGGCGTTTGACGAGCGCGAGTTTAACGGCAAGAAATTAGCGCCGGTGATGCTGTCGCGTTCACTCGAGGACAGCGGCACTATGACAAGCGTATTAGTCCCGTGGAACACCTGCGGCGTTTATGTAAGCTCTGTGTTAGGCGTAGCGACGCTTGATTATCTGCCTTATTGCTTCATGAACTGGCTTAATCCGTTAGTCGCGTTAGTCATGACTTATTTCGGACTTGCGATAATCTGGCGGCAGAGCGACGAGGACAAGATGCGTGCTATAGACCGCGAGGCTGTCATTGAGACCATACCGGCCTTGGGCATGAATTAA
>JAFSNU010000202.1 GCA_017447325.1 Synergistaceae bacterium
CAAGCAATTTATCCGGCTTGTGAGCGATCGTCAGATAATCATCGGAGCAGACACACTTGCGCATGATTATTTAGTCAGCGAAGAAATATCGGAATATTTGTCTCGTCATTCTGAGGCACGGCCATAATTCAAACTGTGCCTTAAACTGTACATTTTGAGAGTTAATAGGAGCAGTAAACGCGATAAATACGGTATATATTACTAATTGCGTTTATTTAAATATGAAATAATTTTATTGCGTTAAAAATTTAAATTTATCTGGAGGAATTAGCCATGAAAAAGTTTGTTGGTGTTTGTCTTTTAGTTCTTGCTTTGCTTGCGTTTGTACCGGCTGCGTTTGCTGCGCCCGCCCATGTCTTCACTGTTCATCATATCGGATCGATGACGCATCCGTATCAGAAAGGCGCGGAGCATTTTAAAGAATTATTAGAAAAATATTCTGACGGCAAGATGACGCTTGATATTTTTGGAAGCAATCAGCTTGCGGCCGGAGCAAAAGCCGTCGAGGGAACGCAGCTCGGAACGATCGATATTTTTATCGAAAATCCCATGAGCGTGTCCAACGTTATTCCCAGTTTTGAAGCTTTAAACATGCCTTATTTGTTTAATTCAGCGGCGCAGGCGTTCGCGATGATGGACAGCGAGCAATGCAAAGTCTTTGCGCAGGACAGCGAGGCTCACGGAATTAAATTATTAGGCTACTGGTATAATGGCTGGCGCAACGTCTCGAACTCTAAACGGCCGATTAAGAAAGTCGAGGATTTAGAGGGTCTTACCATTCGTATAGCTGAGAGCCAGGTCTTCGCCGACATGATGGCGGCCTTCGGAATGAACGCAGTGCCGCTTGCAAATTCAGAAGTCTTCACTGCGCTCCAGATGGGAACGGTTGACGCTCAGGAAAATCCGCAGAATAATTATATTAATAATAAGTATTACGAAGTCAATCGTTATTTCTCAATGACGCGTCACGTGTTCTCAGTCGAGCCGGTCGGAATGAATTTAGAATTATGGAATAGTTTGACGCCGGAAGAGCAGGAGACTTTGCAGAAGGCGTTTAACGACGCTACTGTATATGCGCGTGAGATCGCCGAGAGCACTGAGACCAATCAGCTTAAAGAATTTTTGGACAAAGGCGCGGATATCGAAGTAAGTTATATTGAAGATTTAACGCCGTTCATGGAGAAAGTCGCTCCGGTTTACGAGAAATATAAGAACAACGAGCTCGGCGTTTACGTTAAAGCTCTTGAGGCTGCAAAGGCTGAAATTTCGAAATAATAATAATTTAATTTAAATATTGCGGAGTTGGGGCTGTCCCTGACTCCGTTTTAATATAAAGCAGCCCCATTTGAAAAGCAGCACCCCCCTGTCACTGCGTGACATCCCCCCTTACAGAGGGGACAAGATATTGCAAACCTTGCCTCCCCTGTAAGGTTGAGAGAGTAAGGGCATGTACTCTCGAGGGTGGCCTGAAAGGCCGGAGGGGGTGAATGGGTATACTTAATTTTTAATTGTG